>DMQW01000207.1:431-655 GCA_003455565.1 Limisphaerales bacterium | reverse complement strand
GGTCTTGATCTTGCGCCGGTCAAATTCCGGCAACGTCAGGAAATAATTCCAGTTGTCATGCTCCGCCGCGCGCAACGGCGCCTGCGGCTGCATGTTGATCGCCTTGAGCTTTGCTTCACTCTTGTTCTTGGCCGGGCAGACTTCCACACAGATGCGGCAGCCCGTGCAATCTTCCGCCGCAACTTGCAGCGAAAACTTCAGGCCTTTGAACTCTGGCACGCGCG
>DMQW01000207.1:0-170 GCA_003455565.1 Limisphaerales bacterium | reverse complement strand
GCCTTTGAACTCTGGCACGCGCGCGTCGGTGGACTTGAAAGTCGCCGGCGCATTTTTCAATTCCGCCGCGTCATAAACTTTCGCGCGGATCGTTGCGTGCGGACAGATGGCCACGCATTTCAGGCATTGGATGCACGTCTTCTCGTCCCAGACCGGAATTTCCAGCGCGA
>DMQW01000088.1 GCA_003455565.1 Limisphaerales bacterium | reverse complement strand
GATTAAATCAGCGCTTCCCTAGGTCTTCATCAAACTCAATGTGGCCATGGCAATGCTGGCAGCAGGATATTACAAGCATGGTTTTTGCCTTTCCGTTTTAGGTGCGGTAAGCGTAGCTTTCCACCGTGCTCCAGCGGATAGAACGAACCGAACCGTCGTCCGTTTGAACGGTCACAAAATCATTGCCATCGTGTGCGAAAATTGTGGCCACCAATTTGTCCATTCCTTTGCGCAAATCCTTTTTGCTCCCTTGAGCAATCCATTTTTCAGGGAATGGATGCTCAATGTTCTTAACCATGCCGACAGGCAGAAAAACACCTTCATTGAGAAGTGCCGTTTCCATCCGGCTTGCCTCGACTTGCAAGTTTGCGCCTTGCGCTGCCGCACCGGATGACAAAACCCCTTCGACAGCACCGATGACAACAGAAGACGCCAGCACCCAGCCGAGTGAACCGAACGAACCTAGTCCAGTTGAAACACCCTGATTTTTCTCCCTCGCTTCCATTTTCTTTGCATCTATTATCGTCAAGGTTTGAAGGTTAAAAAATCGTATGGCTTTGATTTTTAATTCTGTGCCGGATGTTAAACGGATTTCCACCAGCGAATCTTCGCTGGCTTCATCGCGGCGGTAAGAAAGAAATTGAAATGGGTTTATACGGGTTTCCACCACAGATTCCGGCTGAAAAATTGCCGGTGGCAAATCCTGAAAAAACAGTTCCTTTGCTGGTGTCCAATCCAATCCACCGTCTTCAGGACACAATAAGGTCTCGCCGGTGATTTGCCCTTTGGAAATCTTCCGTTGAATGGTTTCTTGGTCAAACGGCCCTTGCTGCTGCTCGTTTTGCCAGACGAAAAAATTCAATGAAGTCTGGGGCGGAATTTCCATCAGCGTTTCGTTGCCGCAATGTGGGCAAACGACATTCTGCCCGGCTTGCTCGGTTGCAAACGCAATGTGTCCCCCGCAATGCTGGCATTTGTTGTTCATATTTTCCCGGCGATGCTGCATCGTGTTTGTTGGCGGTGTCAACCACGTTCTCTTTTATTCGCCCCGTTCGTCCAACCCAAACCGCCTTTGGCCGGTGCTGGCGCACGGCCACCAATTGGGTCATTGCTGGGGAGCGCGACCGTCCCGGTTGCCGTTTTCGGCGTCGCGCCAAAAACCCGTTTCCCAAACTGAATGGTTTAACGTCCTCCCTCATCCCGGCCTTCTCCCCAAGGAGAAGGAGAAACGTGCGCCGTCGCTTTGAAAAACCCGCGACTGGATTGGCCGGACCGACGTTCGCAAAACCAGCATCGGCCAATGGTGATTTCCTCTCCCCGAGGGAGAGGATAAAAGGTGAGGGCGAGCGTCAAAACCAATTTTCTTCCCCAGTTCGTCCCTCCAAAACTGATTCTGGCAGCGGCGGTTTGCCTCGCCCGGCGCGGCCGTTTTCCCCCGCCCGCCGCCGCGCGGTTCTTGCGGAGGGCCACCATGCGTCTGGCCACCTTGAAAATAGCCCAGCCATTTATGGCTGGGATTCGTTGCCCGCAAACCTCCAAAGTCCCGTCAGGGACGAAAGAACCGTTCTGCCGTCCCTCGCGGGACTTTTACATTTGGTGGACGCCTTACCCAGCCATAAATGGCTGGGCTATTATCAACGATTCATGCAGCACGATTTTGGGAGGATTTCTACGACACGCTGCTGGCCAAGTCGCGCGCCCGCGAGTCTCCAATCAGTGAAGCGACGTTTGAAGCTGGTTTAATTTCTAAAACTCGAAGCCACAAAGTTTTCTTGGTGTCTCCGTGGCTTTGTGGTTAATTTTTGCGCGCATTCAGACATTGGCTGAAATTAAACCACAACTTAACTTTAGGGCAAAATTATGAGCATGGTAAAAGAATTCAAAGAGTTCGCGATGCGCGGGAACGTGGTGGATCTCGCCATCGGCGTCATCATCGGCGGTGCGTTCGGCAAGATTGTTTCTTCGCTGATTGAAGACTTGATCATGCCAAGCGTCGGCAAGGTGATCGGCAGCGTGGACTTCAGCAATCTGTATCTTCCGTTGTCGGCAAAAGTTTCCGGAGCCATCCAGAATGCGCCGGGCGGCGTGCTGGCGCTGGTGGACGCCCGTAAAATCGGCCCGGTGCTGGCCTATGGCAATTTCATCACCATCCTGCTCAATTTCATCATCCTCGCCTTCTGCATATTTCTGCTCGTCAAGGGCATCAACGCCTTGAAACGCAAAGAGGCGGCCAAGCCCGTCGCGCCACCCGCGCCGACGGCGGAGGAAAAGCTGCTCACGGAAATCCGCGATCTTCTGCGCAACAAATAGTCCTGCGCGCAAAACATTTTTGCGCCCGAACCGGCCCGGCCCGCGCTCCGGGCTTTTTATTTTCCAGCGATGTGGCAAAATCATTTTGATGCCACGCGAAAGCACCGCCGCCAAAAAGGAACGCGCGACGAAAATCATCGCCGCGCTCCAGCGGACTTATCCGAACGCGCATTGCGAATTGAATTTTTCCAATCCGCTGGAGCTGCTCGTCGCCACGATTCTTTCCGCGCAATGCACGGACAAGCGCGTGAACCTGGTCACGGCGGAGCTGTTCAAGAAATACCGCAGCGCGAAAGATTTCGCGGACGCACCGCTGGCGGAAATCGAAGAGGCCGTGAAGACCACCGGCTTTTTTCACAACAAGGCGAAGAACATCCAGGCCTGTTGCCGCAAGCTCGTCGAGTTGCACGGCGGCGAAGTGCCGCGCACGATGGACGAATTGCATGCGCTCGCCGGTGTCGGGCGCAAGACGGCGAACGTCGTTCTCGGAAACGCGTTCGGCATCAACGCCGGCGTGGTCGTGGACACCCACGTCACGCGGCTTTCCAACCGCCTTGGCCTGACGAAACAAACGGACGCGGTAAAAATCGAGCAGGAGTTGATGCAGCTCGTGCCGCAAAAACAATGGGCGTTGTTCAGCCACTGGCTCATCTGGCACGGACGCCGCCGCTGCGACGCGCGCAAACCGGATTGTGCGAACTGCGAAATTCAAAAAC
>DMQW01000225.1 GCA_003455565.1 Limisphaerales bacterium | reverse complement strand
GTGTGGCTGAACAGCGGGTCGCCGTCGCGCACGAGCCGCGCGAAAAAGGCGTCCAGATCGCGGCACACATCTGGATCGGCATTTTCCTGGATGAGCAGCGAGGCGGAGGTGTGGCGCAAATGCAACGTGAGCAGGCCGTCGCGAAATTTATTTTCGGCAATCCACCCGGCCACTTCCTCTGTGAATTCAACCAGTCCGCGACCGCGCGTGGCGATGATGATTTCGTGGAATGATTGGCGGAGCATTTTTGGAGTGCGCGGACATGTCCGCGCTTTCAAAGCGGCGACAAGTCGCCGCAGTCCATGTTTTTTATGGCGCAACCGGCGCGCCCTTGTCGGCGAGCATTTTTTCCAGGTCGGGATTGTGCGGCTGGCCGGCTTCGAGCGCCTTCTGATAATGCCAGCGGGCCAACTGCGGCAACGGCGGTTCCTGGCTCAAATAAATCACCGCGAGATTGTTGTGCGCCGGGGCGTAAGCCGGGTTGATCTGGATGGCTTTCCGCAACGCGGTTTCACCCTGCGCGCGAAGGCCTTTGTGACTCAAGGTGACGCCGAGGTAATTCTGGATTTCGGGATTTTCCGGGTCAATGGTGGCGGCGCGGCTCAAGGCGGCGAGCGCCTCGTCGTATTTTTCCTGGCGGAATTTCAAATAGCCGAGCGTGGAAAGATTGTAGGCATCGTCGGGGTTTTGGACGATGGCGGCTTTGATGTGTTTCTCCGCGTCGGCCAGTTTGTCCTGCTGCAGCTCGATGGTCGCAAGGTTCGCCAGCGCGAGGCCGTTGTTCTGGTCGCGGTCGAGAATTTTCTGGTAGTCCGCTGCCGCCTGATCGAATTCGCGCCTGGCAAAATGCTGTTGCGCGGAGGCGACGAGTTCGGCGGCACCGGCGGGCAGTTCATGGATGGATTTTCTGACCGGTTCAACCTTGCTCGGTTGCGGCATGGACTGGCGGAACAACGCCAGTTCCTCCGGCGTGTAGGGAACCGCCTTCGCCTCGTTCACGGCCAGCCGCGAGCGCAACGTTTTCACCTCGTCATTAAGCGCGGCGACCTGGGCGGCGACGGTGTCGTTTTTGCCGCGGGAATTTTTCCGGCTCACCGAGTCAAGCTTCGCCATCAACTCATCGCGTTCCTGCGAGAGGCTGCGGATGCGTGCCTCAAAGGCGGCGAGGTCCGGCTTCGGGGCGTTCGCAAACTGCGCGAACTTTTTTTCCAGCGCCAGTTTTTCGAGCGTGGCCACGGCGGCGGCGGATTTCAAGGAAAAGATCTGGGCGCGGGCCGCCTTCAATTCAGCCGCCAGCTTCTCAACTTCGGGCGAATTCGCCGCCGCCGCGTTCAACGCCGCAATCTGGTCCCGCAACTTGCGGTTTTCCGTGCGCAACGCGGCGAGCGCATCCAGATTCCCGGCGGACTTCGAACTCTCCCGCAATTTTTTATTTTCCACCACGAGTTTTTCCGCGCGGGCCTGTTCCTCCAGAAATTTCCGTTTGGATTCAGCCAGTTTCTGCCGCGCTTGATTGAGGGCATGGGTGTCCGTGACGATGTTTTTTTCCGGCCCCGCGACGGGCGACGCCGGCTGGCTGGCTTTCATCAGATCGTTTTCCTTCATCAACTGGCGGATCTGCTCCTGCGCGTCGGTGAGTTCGCGCGCGTCAATCGCCGCCGGCTGCGCCGCGAGCGCCTCCTTGAGCTTGGCCTGGAGCGTTTCTTTTTCCGACTGCTCCGACTTCAATTGCGCATTCAAAGCGGCGATCAGCGGCGCGGAATTATCCACCGGAACGGCCGCCGGCCCCGCCGGTTCATTGGTTTTGACCACGACGACATTGGCAGCTACATGGCTCTGCAAACCGGAAATTTTTTCGCCGAGATAGTTCAGGCGGAAACTGATGATGTCCGGATTCCAGTCGGGAAAAATCTTCTGGAACTGCTGCAATTGTCTCTGCGCGGTGTTAAAGGTGGCCAGCGCATCGGCCGGCTTCGTGCCGGCGAGACCGTCCCCCTGCTGAATGAGATCGTAAATGCGGAGGTATCTTGCATCAGCTTCCTGCTGTGCCCGCGCGGTCGTGAGCAGGCCGGCGAGAAGCAGGACGGTGGCGAGAAACAATTTCATGCGGAGAGGATGCCAGAGGAAAATAATTTGGCAATGCCCGGCTGTGTTACGAGAACGTCACGCAAGGATGATTGACCGCCGGACGAAGTTTTGTTAGCGTCCCCGCCAGTTGCGCATGAAAACCGCGTTAAGCCAACACGTGCTTGTATTGAACCGGCTCTGGCAGGCAGTCAACGTCTGCACCTGCCGGCGCGCCCTTACGCTGCTCTTTCAGGGGCAGGCGCAGGTCGTGCTCAACAATCCCGACGGCTCCTTCCGCACCTTTAATTTCCAGGAATGGCGCGATGTCTCCGCCGATGCGCCGCATGACGAATCCATCCACGCCATTTCCTTCCGCATCCGCGTGCCGAAAATCATCCTGCTGTTCATGTATGACCGGCTGCCGAAGAAGGAAGTGAAGTTCACGCGGCACAACATTTTTGAACGCGACAAGGACATCTGCCAGTATTGCGGCAAAAAATTTGAACGGAAGGATTTGAACCTTGACCACGTCACCCCGCGCGATCGTGGCGGCCCGACGACGTGGGAAAACATCGTCTGCTCCTGCATCGCGTGCAACACGCGCAAGTCCAACCGCACGCCCGCCGAGGCCGGCCTGCACCTCTTCCGCAAACCCAAGCGCCCAAAATGGCGGCCGTTCGTGCAGATCAACTTCACGCTGCAACACCACGACAGTTGGAAACATTTCATCGACCTCGCCTACTGGAACGTGGAACTCGGCGAGGACATTGGGTCGTAGCCACAGGCGCATCTCACTTTCTGGCAACCTCTCATTAGCACCGGGCTTCAGCCCGGTGGGAGCGAGCAACCCGGATGCAAGCCGTTTCAACGGCTTTGGGGCTGCAGGCGTGGAAAACGGTTGAAACCGTTTCCCTTTTCTCCGCACGCTATTCACCCGGCTGACCTTGCCCCATTTCAACTCGCTGGCGCAGCCGCGCTCGCGGTGGGGATGGGAAACTTGATCTCATTAACACCAGGCTTCAGCCCGGTGACAGAATCCGTGCAAATGAAAAACCGTTTCAACGGTTTGTTCGGCGCGGACGGGAAATTTCAGGTGGTGGCTGAAAGACGATGATCCGCGTGATGACGGCTACAAGCTGGCGCTGGGGCGTCCGCTGGATGAGCCGATGAAGATTTATCCCATCAGCAATCTGGTGAACAGCCCGAAGACGGATGATCCGCGCTGCATCGCGCCGGTGCGGATAGACCGGGATTTTTTCGAGCGGCAATGGTGGGGCGATGGATAAAAACTGAAGGGTGAAAGTGGAAAGCTGAAATAGGTGACGAGACGATTGATTCATTCGGCGTTCACGTCTTCACTCAAACCAAGCTCGCGGAGCGCCGATTTTGTTTCGTCTAGTTTCTGCTTGGACACGCCGCCTTCGGGTGACACTTCAACTTTCACGGTCAGCTTCAGGCCGCGCGCCGACGCAAACTTGGACAAAACTTTGGTGTAAAAATTCATCCACTTCTGCGCCGGAACTTCGCCGGTCCACTTCAGGACGGATGTGCCGGCGGGCACAAGCGGTGGCTGAACGGTGGCCGGCGGGACGACCGGCGGCAGAACTTTGCCGGTCGGGTCAACCGGTGGCGCGACAGACATGGCCGGGGGTGGCGTGGCGCGGCCTTTCAAGTATGCCTCGGCAACCTCCTTGGTAATGATAAACATTTCCTCCGACAATTCCACGTCGGCTGTCATCAGAGCTTTGTTGAAATAAAAGGGTTTGTATTCGCCCGATGCGGTTTTGCCGACATAGGCCAGCAGGCCATTGCCAACGCCACGGGAAATCGTTTCCTTCAACACATCTGGATTCGTCAGACGCGGGAATTGCGGCGCGGCAAAAAAAGCATCTCGCACCGACTTTGTTGACCACTCCTTGAAGGCGGGCGGCCAATTGCGAATTAAAAACGACGGACTGATTCCCTTGGTTTCCAAATCCCCATCTGAATTTAATCGGCTTACAATTAGCGAAACCAAGTCCGTCGCCGCACTGGAATGAACCAAACCAAGATCAACACGCTTCACCGTGTTGTCCTTGCCGAGCAACATCAAATTTTTGTAAGTGCGCCAGATGGTTTCCTTCAAATCACGCCGGGCTTTCTTGATGTTTTCCGCGAGTTGGTGAGCCTGGGTTTCATCCAGTTTCAAATCGTCGTCGTCAATGGCCTCCCATGCGAGCACCTTGCGGGCGTCTTCGCGAAGATTGTCTGGCGTTTCCGGCACACAGAAAATGATGGAACTTTTGAACGTGCGCGATGATGTGCCGTATTCTCGAATCATGTTCTCAACGAACGTCACGGTGGCCTTCTCGTCCTGCAACGACTGGTCGGGGGACAGCACAACCAGCGTGACCGCCGGCCGGTCGGCAATCTGAATGGTTTTCTCCGCGAAGAAAATCCGTTCCAATCCGTTGCCGGTGTTGAACACTTTCTGGATTTCTTCGCGAATTTGGTCTTCGACCTGGGCGGGCGGAATGGTCGCACGCCGGTCGGCGAACCGCTTGTTGAGATTTTCCTTGAGACTGAAATGGTAGCGGTTGCGCTCCACGGCAAGGTAGTAACAGTCTTCGGTCAACGCCTCCAGCGCGGTTTCCACGTTGCCGATGTCGAGTCCGGGTTCAGCCACGGCGAAACGGATTTCCGGCACGGTGGCGTCAGCCTTCGCCTGACCGCCGTTTGACTCGAAGAAAATGGCCGTAATCGCTTTGCGATGCAGGCGGGCATTCTTGATGGTTTCCGTCGCCTCGGCATCAAGCCTCGTTGCGTGCGAATCGCATTTGCCGCAAATGTCAGTCGTCACCGCGCCTTCCAACTTCGTCTCGCCCAACTGTTCAAAGGTGGCGGAACGGAACATGGCGTCATCGAGCGGCGCGGTGCCAAGTCCGATCATCGCATCCTTGTGCGCGCCCTTGAAACCTTCCTGATATGCACGCGACACCCACAATGCGAGCAGGCGCAACACGCCACGGGTTTGCTGAAAGCGGGGCAATGCCTGCCACTTGCGCTCGAACACAGAAATGACCGCCGGATGAAATGGATAGGTGGCCATGAATGCCTCGCGCGCTCCGTCCACGTTGAATTGGCTCGGCAATTGTTGCCGATGCTCGACAACCCAATCGGCGTATTCGACACAAGTTTCCAACGCCTCTTTAGGCAACATCACTTTGCCCTCGCTGGTGACGGCGCGTTCGTCCCACTCGAACAATCGGCGTCGGATGATCTCGGAAATCTCCGTGTCCGACGACATGACGATGGCCTTGCCGAGCCGGTCCAGCACTTTCTTGAACCGCTCAAAATCGGACTGGTCTTCCGCCGTCATTTCCAGTTCCGATGCCGGAATGGAAACGGCCAGCACGACGTTGTCTGTGCTGCGCGCCACTTCCGAAAGATTTTGCAAAAAATTGTAAAGCTGCGCGCCCAAACCGCCCCGGCGGTTGCGGCTGACGTAGTTCATCAACTCGTCCATCAAAATAAGGCTGGGTTTGTCCTTGGGCAGAAATTGGCGGATGACTTCGCCGCCGGGGGCTTCTCCTTTTTTATCGTGTTCGGCGACGATGGTAAATGATTGCTTGCCGCCAAGTTGCCACGCGATTTCACCCCATGGTGTTTTGCGAAGCGGCGTGCCGTCTTTTCCGCCCCGCCCGCTGATGGAATCGAACTCCGTGCCGACGAACACAGCGGCCTCGGCCTTGGGAACACCGGCGATGCCTGCCTTGGCGAGCAAGGTGGATATTCCGGCGAATTTGTTCGCCGCCGAACCTTGTTGGGCGAGATGGTAAAGCAGTGTCAGCGCGTGGGTTTTGCCGCCGCCAAATTGCGTCGAGAGGTTGAAGATGGCGTTGGTTTCCGTTTTCTCGCCGGACAAACGGCGGATGACTTCGGAAGCGAGACTGGCGAGATTCTTGGTGAGATACGTCCGCTCGAAAAAGCGTTCGGGCTTTTGATAATCCGCAGGCGCTTTGCCTTCGCGAACCTGATCCAAATGCACGGCGAATTCAGACGCATCGAGCGGTTTGCCGTCGCGCAAGTCCTCGCGCGGGGTGACGACTTTATACCAAGGTTTCAGCGGCATAATTCAATTATTTTTAATCACAACGTCCAGTTCTGCAAAGTTTTGCCGACGCACTTGAAATTCGCTGTTGAATTTCAAGGCCATCATCCGATATATTATCCGTGATGCTTCGCAAGAAGCAGTTTAATCCACGCCTTATGGCGGCGGATTTGGCTTCTGGCCCCGTGAGCCGGCTTAATCACGGGGCACCACTTTCGCAGGCTTTACCGGCCATATTTTCCCGCCGCCTCGGCAATATTTTTCGCGGATATATCTGGCCGATACCACGTCATAAGCGCTGGAAAATTTCCAGCCGCCAAGTTGTCTTGGCTCCAGCCAAACGACGTATAATTGATTCCAGGCAATATAAAGTCGGTTAGGCGGTCGGCGGCGACCGGTCGGGCTGGGAACATGCCAACATTCCGAACCGGCGACTTCACCCCGAATCAGCGGGCCAATCCAGCGCATTCTCTCCAAACGTCTTTCGTCCGGCAAGTCACGCCTCTTTATCAAACTTTTTTTATCCGGCTTGTCGAAAAAAGCGTGACCGAATTGATCTTCGTGAAAAATCACTTCTTCGCCGTCGTGACTGGTATGGATGCCATATTTTCCCCGGTTCAGATAATGAAATCGGTAGGCAGCTTGCCCTTGAGGATCTAATTCCTCGTCGGGGACGGCTGAAAAATCCAAAATGATAGCGTTCAAATCCACGGATCAAACGATTTCGAGTTGAATTTTGAAAAGGTTGAATTTGATGATTTCCGCACTGCTGTTCACCGCCAGCAAGGACGCCCCGCGCCGCTGGCCGATGTAGCCGGCCAGCCGGGACTTGGCCGTGTCCGTCGGGAATCCGCACCAGGTTGCCGCCACGGCACCGGCCAGCAAATCGCTCAATTGCGCCAGTGGCGATTCGGATGAGTCAATCACCGTCAAATCATCAATCCACGCCCGGCCCTTGGTTTTATTTTCCAATGCCCGCCGGAGCGTGGTGTAGCGGTCGGCCCCCTTGTTCTTCTTGAAATCCAGCAACACCAGATAACGATTCTCCGCCACAATCCATTTTTCCAACATCTCGAAATAGAATTTGTAAAAACCCAGCTCGCGGTCGCCGCCGTGAAAACGGTTCAAATCCAGCTTCGACTGGTCCACCAGAATCGCGCGAAAACGCAAGTCTGGCTGGTCAAAGAAAAAACCCACGAGTTTTTGATACGCCTCCAATTTCTTGGTGCTGACCTTGCTCCACTTGATCTCACCTTTGAGGCCGATACTCTCCCGCAGCGCGCGGAATTGCTGGGTCAATTCCGTTTTCCGGCTGCGCGGCAGCCACAGACTGCCGATGGACATGAAACGATTATGCGCCGCGCCGTCGTGCCGACTTTCATCGCAATAAACAATGTATTCCATGTTAAAATCCGAGTCCTTTCTTCCGCGCCAGCACGCCGTCAACCCAGCGCTTTTCTTCCGTGGAGGAAGGATACAAAGCGGACAATGCCTGCGCCAGCCGCCAGAAGCGTTGGTCGCGGCCTGCACCGTCTTCAACGAGAAATCTTTTCAACGCTTCGCTGCGACCGGCGGCGAAAAGAATCATGCTCTGGTGGATGCGGTCGAGAACGGTCTCGCCGTGACGTTCAACTTTCGTTTCGCCGAAGGTCGTGCCGCTCTCGTCGGCTTGTTCGAGCATTTTGAACAAGTCGAGCTGCGGGATTTTCTTTTTTCTGGCGGGCGTGACTTGGCCTTCTTCTTTGCCAAACAGATGGCGGGCGCGTTCGCCGACGGGCAGCAGCCGGGCTTGATCGCCGGAAACTTCCACGAGGCTGGTCAAATCTTCCAAGTGTGCGCCGAGTCCTTGCGCGATTTTGCGCGCGGCGTCGTATTCGAGGACGAAGCCAGTCGTCTTTGATTTCTTCGCGCTGCCTTCGGATTCGTCGTCAGCGTCCGCGTCCTCGGCGTTCTCGCCGTTGGCGGCATCTGCCTTTCCGCCGGTCAAAGTCCAGAGCCACATGGCGGTCAGGCGCGCGTCTTCTTCAAAGCCGATGGTGTCGGCGTCCGGGAAAATGATGGTGAGCGCTTCCTTGGCGACTGCCGCCCAGACACATTCCAAGTATTCCTTGAGCGTGACGGTTTCGCCGCTGGCTTTCTCGACGCGCGAATAACGGGAGAAGATTTCCAACGCCGGGCCGAGACAGGCGAATATGGCATCTGCGCCGACGACGCCTTCCTCGGCCAGACGCGGCATCCATTCGTGAATGCGGATGGGCAACGCCTGCAACACGTCGCGCCAATCGCCGATTTCGTCCGTGCGCACCGAGCCGTCGGGATTTTCGCGCGGGCGGCAGACGAGATGGACGGAGGATGCGAGCCGAGCTTGACCTTGTGCCGCAACGCGCGCTTCCATTTCTGTATCAATGGGCCATGAGCCGGTGATAATCCAACCGGCGTCAACAACAGCTTTCAAAATGGCTTCCCAACTTGCTGTAGTCTTGCTGGCGAAAACAATGGCACCGATGCCGTCAGGTCGAAGCACACGTCGGCCTTCGGCAAAAGCTTTGGTCAACTCGCGTTCGTAAAACGCAACGTCTTTTTTCGACTGACTCAAATAGTGCGGTCTATCAACTACAACTTCTTCGTCCTTTGGCACGCACTGAAAGCCGAATAGTTCCGGCTGAGATTCGTGAAGCATCCGGCGGAGCCAGACGTAAAAATAATCAGAAAGGTGAGCATAGGGAACAGCGTCGTAATAGGGCGGGTCCGTAATCCAAGCCGAGGCGATGTCATCTGAAAGAGGATGCGCGGTCGCTGATGCTCGTTGGACTTGCCCGCTGTTATGTCCGTCACCTTGGGCTTGCGATTCACAGACCTTGGCAATCCATTGAACTACTCCCTCCCATCCGCCGCTTGAACCTGAGAACGGATTAATTTCGCAGAAGTCCCATACCATGCCGAGAGCTTGGCGTCCGAAAGCTCCCGTGTTAATTTCGCGGGTCGTGTGCCAGCGCGCGAGCGAGGAACAAGCATCAGCTTGGCGACCGAGAGCTAGAGCGAAAAGGACGGTCAGCACATTCTTCATGTTTGGATCAGCACGCTTGCCAGCTTCGACCCCGAGTCTCGCGAGTGTTTGAAGCAGGAGGCTCTGTCGCTTGCTGAACACGTCGCCCCAGGATTCCATGCCGTAGATGGGCTGTCTCTTATACACATCTCCGAGCCCACGAGACTCCTGAGCATCTCG
>DMQW01000313.1 GCA_003455565.1 Limisphaerales bacterium | reverse complement strand
CCCCAACCCTCTCCCCCGATGGGGGAGAGGGTGACCGCTCCGGCGCGTGATTGCGATTCACGGTCTGTGTCGCGGGTGAAAGTGGATTGGCGCTCATGCGAATCAAGTCTCGTCAGATTTACTGGTTTGTGCAAGCGCGACAGGGAACATCTGGCCGCTGCCGGCTTGCCGCAACAACGCCGCGCAAACGGCGAACGTCCAGCCGCTGTCCACCATGTCGTCCACGAGCAGCACCGGCTTTGCGAAATCAACGCCAGGCTTGACTGTGAACGCACCGTCAAGATTGTGCGCCTATTGAAATCCGTTCTGCATTTCTTTCTGCGGTGGTGTGGGCTGGATTTTTTGTAACACGGAATGAAAGGGCAATTTCAAGCTGTTCGCCAGCCGTTCGGCGAATTCAGCAACGAGCGTTGTGTGATTCAGCGACGGCACACAGGTCACCCACGCTGGCGGCGGCTGCGGATTCCATTCGCGAATCATCTCCACGACAGCGACAACCAGACGGTCGTCGAAGCGGGCGGCGGCGGAATATTTTCCCGCGCGCACCAACTCGCCCCAGCCCGCGTCGCCCCAAATCGCCAGCACGCGACCGGTTTCCGCGCGGAGCGATTCTGAAATTTTTCCCGTGAACTGGTAAGTGCTGAATGCGTCTTTTGGCCAGAGCTTGTGCGGCTTGATGGGATGATGGGTGCGTTGGAGAAATTGCGCGGCACGTTCGGCGAGCGCCGGAGGAAATTGTTCGGCCAGCAATGGTTCACCGCGACAGACCGCGCAACGTCCGCACGGCGGCGCGTCGTGTTCGTCCAGTTCGCGGGCGAGGAATTGCATGAGGCAGGAACGCGCCTGGAGGTATTCGAGCATCCGGGTTTGCTCGCGCTTGCGAAGTTCCGTGAGCCGTTCGACGCGCTCCCAAAACGTGGGCGCGAGTGGCGCAACGGTGCGTTTCCAACGATTGTCCAGCTTGAGCAGCGGCGCGGGCGATTCTAGAGAAAGCAATTTCAGCGCGTGATCCAAGCGGCCGCGCGGAGCGTTCAGTTTGATTTGCAACTCGGCAAGCGTCAGTCCGTCAGGCGCAGCGTCAAGTTGCGAGAGAATCGTTTCAACCAACGTGCGCGGTGGAAAGGCGGTCTCGATGAAGTGATCCGTGATGTCGTGTCTCCGCCGCCGCCGAGCAATACCGCGAACGCATCGGGTAGCGCGCGTCCAGCACGACCTACTTGTTGGTAGTAATGAACCACCGAACCGGGAAGCTGATGGTGAATGACGAACGCGAGATCCGGTTTGTCGAACCCCATGCCGAGCGCGGTGGTGGCGACGAGCGCCTTCAGTTCGTTGCGGAGCAGCCGCGTTTCCAGCCGTTCGCGCAAGCCGGGTTGTCCGAGTTCTTCATCCAGCCCGCCCCAATATGGCTCGGCATCAATTCCATTTTCGCGCAACCACGCCGCTGCCGTGCGCGCATCGCGGATGGTCAGCGTGTAAATCACGCCGCTGCCGGCAAGTTTAGGCAATGTGTGCGCGAGCCAGGCCAGCCGGGCAATTTCGTCGGGCAGGGAAATGTTTTGCAGTTGCAAACTTGCCCGCGCCAGCTTGCCGCGCTGGACCGTGAGCGCCGCGCCGAGTTGTGATTTCAAATCGGCCACGACGCGGTCGTTCGCTGTGGCGGTGGTGGCGAGCACGCGAATATTCGGCGGCAACGATTGGAGGATACGCGTGATGCGGCGGTAGTCCGGGCGGAAGTCGTGTCCCCAATCCGAGATGCAATGCGCCTCGTCCACCACGAGCAAGCCGATGCGCGCAGCAACGGGCTGCAACATCGTCTGCACAAATTCCTCGTTGCCCAAGCGCTCCGGTGAAATAAGCAAAACATCCACGCGGTCGGCGAGCAATTCATCGCGGATGCGCCCCCAATCATCACGATTCTTTTCTTCCGACGTGACTCGAACAGCCCGGACGCCCATGCGTTCGGCGGCGGCGATTTGATTCCGCATCAGCGCCAGCAAAGGGGAGATGATGAGCGTCGGCCCGGCGTGTTGTTCGCGCAGGAGTTTTGCCGCGATGAAATAGACATTACTCTTGCCCCAGCCGGTGCGTTGCACGACGAGCAGCGGGCCGCGTCGTTCCAGCAAATGTTCAATCGCTTCAAGTTGGCCGGAGCGAAAGTTTGCTTGAGGATTTCCGACAGATTGGCGAAGAAGCGCAGTTGCCCTTTCCTGAAGAGGTTTTTCCATGACTGTGCCTCATTCAAATTTCACGGCAGCGAGAAATAATCCGAGCCTTGATAATTTCCATCCACTTGCTTGGCGATTTGCATGAGCGCGTCGTTGACGAGCGTGCTCGCGCCGAAGCGGAACAGGTCGGGCGTGAGCCGGGTGGACGCTTTGCGAGCGATCAGTTTCAATCTGGTATTCATGGCCTCATTCGGATTTGGCGGGCGGGGATTTTGTTTCCGAAATCTTCGCGGAGAAATCAACGACCGTGCGGGCATCGCCCAGCAATTCAGTCACGAGCTTGGCATCCGGCCAGAAATTCGGCTCGTAACGGAAATCCACGGCGTAAGGATTCAGTCTTTTAACCACCGCTTCCAACGACTTGAACTTGGGTTCGACTTTCGCGCAAAGCACAATCAGCCGTCGCAGATCGTGTGTTCGCGGGAATTCCTTGTCTCGTGAAATCAGGAAAGCCTTGAGAGCTTTTTCCGCCGCTTGCTGGCAATGAAAACAGGCGGCGTCAAGTCCCCGGCCTGCTTCGAGGCACGCCTCAACCGCCGCGAGGTCGCTGGCGGCCTTGCGATGCCAGGCGCAGGCAAGGTCAGCCAGTTTTTTTTTCATACAATACTTTTCCTTCGCGCAATGCCGTCGTCACAAAAGCTTGCCGCACCTCGCTCCACGTCTCTGCTTCGGCGGGGGTGTAAACCATCACTTCCGCATCAACCGGCAATGAAAGTTTCGCCAGGGCGTCGTAGATGGGCACGGCGCGTTGCGCACGCGGGAGACGGGATTTTTTGATGACCAGCAAATCAATGTCGCTGTCAGGA
>DMQW01000312.1:368-2925 GCA_003455565.1 Limisphaerales bacterium | reverse complement strand
GCAAATCAATGTCGCTGTCAGGATGGTGATCGCCTCGCGCACGGCTGCCAAAGAGGAGAATTTTTTGGGGCTTGGCGACACGCACGACGCGACGCACCAGTTTCCGCATCAGGTCGGAATTAAGTTTCTTCAATTGTGATTTATGGCCAATCATTTGTTGCAATTCAGTTTCACGGATTCTTCAAAAGAGTTCAAGGCAGCGAGAAATAATCCGGCCCTTGGTAATTTCCGTCCACCTGCTTGGCGATTTGCATGAGCACATCGTTGACCAGCGTGCTTGCGCCGAAGCGGAACAGGCCGGGCGTGAGCCAGTCGTCGCCGAGAGTTTCCTTGACCATCACGAGGTAGGCGAGCGCCTGCTTGGACGTGCGGATGCCGCCGGCGGGCTTCATGCCGATGCGGATGCCGGTGGCGAAAAAATGATCGCGGATGGCCTCCAGCATCACGAGCGTGACGGACATGGTAGCGGCGGGTGAAATTTTGCCGGTGCTGGTCTTGATGAAATCCGCGCCGGCCTGCATGGCGATCTCGCTGGCGAGGCGGACGTTGTCGTAGGTGACGAGTTCACCGGTTTCGAGAATCACCTTCAAGTGCGCCGGGCCGCAGGCTTCCTTCGTCGCGGCAATTTCGTCGAAAACTTTCGCGTGGTCGCCGGCGAGGAAGGCGCAGCGGTCAATGACCATGTCAATTTCATCCGCGCCATCGGCCACGGCGCGGCGGACTTCACCGAGTTTCGTCGGCAGGGGAAATTGTCCGCTGGGAAAACCGGTGGCGACGGCGGCAATGTTCACAGGCGAATTGTCGCCGAGAAATTTCCGCGCGTATTTGACCATGTTCGGATAAACGCACACGGCGGCGCAGGACGGCACGGCGTATTTCGGGTCGGCGGGCTGGAGCGCCTTGCGGCAGAGATAAGCGACTTTGCCGGGCGTGTCCTTGCCTTCGAGCGTCGTGAGGTCGCACATGCTCACGGTCATTTTGAGACCGGCGAGCTTGGCCGAAGTTTTGATGCTGCGTTTGCCGAACGCCGCCGCCCGTTCCTCGACCATGACTTGATCAACCGTCGGAACGGATGAATTGCGAGTTGCGAATTGCGAGTTGCGAATCAAAGCTACCGACCGCTTCTTTTCCGACAACGCGGATGCTTTCATAATTGAGCGTGATTCTGAATGTGGCGCAGCGCGGCGTCAATGCGGTTTGCGCCGGGAATTTTAGATTGGAAAAATTACAGGCGCCGTTGCCGTTTTTGCATTAACCCCGTCGCCAGCGTGATGGCAACACAACTCCAGCCAAACCAATCGCCGTGCCGATGGTAAAAAGTCGGCGCGCGTTTTTCGGCGGGCAGCGGAATCTCGACGGTCAGCGCGCCGGGGCCGTGGACATCGCCGGTCGCGTCGGTGAAGATTTGCGAGATTCGGCCGTCGGCATTGATCAGACAGCTCACGCCGTTGTTGGCGCAGCGCACGAGCGGCAGATGATTTTCCACGGCGCGGAAAACGGCGGCGGCACAGTGTTGCCATTGCTCGGCGCTGTCGCCGAACCAGCCGTCGTTGGTTAGGTTGACGAGAAAATCCGTGTCGTCCGCCGCCGCCTCGCGTCCGGTGCCGGGAAACATGTCTTCATAACAGATGAGCGGCGAGGTTTTAAATTGATTGCGCGCGGACGGAACGCCGATCTCCGGATCGGCTCGTTCAGAAATAATACTTATTTCGTGCCGAATGGGAGTTCGGCGTTCCAAATCAAATTGCACGACCTTGTCGCCGGGCGTCCAGCCGCCGGTGATGGGCGTGAACCATTTCAGGAATGGCAGCCAGCGCGCGAGCGGAACATATTCGCCAAAGATGACGAGCTGCCGTTTGTGATAAACATTGCGCCAGCGACCATCGGGGCCGATGAGGAAGGCGCTGTTGAAAAAGTTGGTCGCGGCGGGATGAAATTCCACGTCGTCGCCGTTGAGAATAATGGCGACGCGGTTCGACTGCGCGAATTGGTTGATGGCGCGGTAGGTGGCGTTGTCAATGTCCGGCACGGCGGATTCCGGCCAGAGGAGCAAATCGGTTTCATTCGTGAGCGCGCGTTGCGAGCGGTCGAGCAGTTCGTGAAAGCGTTTTAAATCTTCGCTGGATGACCAAATCATGGATTGCGCAACGCTGGGCTGGATGAGCGTGACGCGCAGGGAATTTTCGGCGGGCGCTTCGCGGTTCAACGAGAAAAATCCGCCGACGAAACAGACCACGGTGACAACCAGCGGCAGAACAATTTCCGCTTGCCAGATGAATTGTCTGATCGGGTGACGAAAAATCAGCTGCACCGCCGAAAACAGCGCGAGCGAAAACCACACGACCAAAAATGAAACGCCATAAACGCCCGTGACGGACGCGAACTGGATCAGCGGGACGATTTTGAATTGCGAGACGCCGAGGAGATTCCACGGAAAACCGCCGAAGATTCGGGCGCGCAGCATTTCCAAGGCGACCCACGCCGCCGCGCCCGTGAGCGTCCAGAGCGTGCGGCGGCCCCACGAATCGAAATTTGAAATTTGAAATTTGAAATTTGA
>DMQW01000312.1:0-173 GCA_003455565.1 Limisphaerales bacterium | reverse complement strand
GAAATTTGAAATTTGAAATTTGAGACCAGCCAGACCCACGCGCTGGAAAACAGCGCGCAAAACGCGCCGAGCGCCAGCCAGCCGAGAATCGGAAAACCGGCGACGGGAATCAGCAGCAGCCAGTAAAGCGACGCGAGCCAGAAGGCGAGTCCGCTGACGTAGCCGGTGCGCGC
>DMQW01000214.1:1472-6139 GCA_003455565.1 Limisphaerales bacterium | reverse complement strand
TTCGTGATCTCGCCGCTGACCCAGACGGAGCCGATTTGTTTTTCCAGCAGCGTGCGGACCGTTTCCGTCAGTTCCGAGACCGACAAAACCTTCCGCACTTCTTCCGGCGAAAACAGTTCGCCAAAGTTCCACTGCGATTTGATTGGTTTGCTCACGCGCAAAATTTAACCACGGATGGACATGGATAAAAAGGCGGATAAGTGGATTATTGGATGAATGGATTGATGGGCTTCCGCAAGGAGGAAAACCCAATTATGCAGCAATCCATAAATCTATTTATCCATCCATCCAGACTGCCGCATTCACGGCGGCGACGAGCGCATTAACACGGGTCGCGAGCGGAAAATCCGACGGCGCTTCGAGCGTGTAGCCTTGCCGCGACTTGTGGCTGATGAGATACAGCGCCTCCGGCCAGTCGGGCCGTTCCTGCGGCGAAATGTTCGGACGGACTATTCCATTTTGCGCGGGACGGCCTTCGATGCTTTCGGACAAATCAATCGGACAAACTTTCTCAACCGCTGCGATGATTTTTTCCGCAAGCGACGGTTGTTGATCCGGGTTTTGTTCGTAAAGATAAAAGCCGTGCGACTCCCAGTCTTCATGCAGGCAAAGATACAAATCGAATTTTGGCTGGCGTTCCAGCCACGCGATATGCGCGAGAATTTCCTTCGTTTTTGAATTGCGATAATCGCGGTTCAAATCCGTGTTTTCCGCATTCGCGCGCGAGTTCAGTGTGAAGCCAATCGGATTCAAACATGGCAGCAGAAAAATTTCTGCGGCGTCCGGCCAGTGGTTTTCCTGAAGCAACCGCAACGCGGCCAGCGGCCCGGCGGGTTCATCGCCGTGGATGCCGGCGCTGATGTAAGTGCGGGTTGATGGTTTAGAGTTGAGAGTTGAGAGCGGCAGGCGATGCAGTGCGAGGAGTTTTAATTCGCTGCGCTCATGAAAAACTTCCGAAGTCCAGCCGTGCCGTTGCGCCGCCGTTTCGACCTCGCGCAGCACGGCGCGGATGTCAATCGTCTCGCCGTGGTAGCCGCCATGATTTTTGCCGGGTCGCAGCATGGCTGGAGTTTAAGAGCTTTCCAAAATAAAATATTCTCCCGCCGACAATTTTTCAACGGCTGTCCGGATTTCCGTGAAATGTTTTTCAAGCGTCGGACGATGATTCGTCCATAGTTCAAGAATGGCGATGCGCCGGCTGGAAAGATTTTGTTGATCGCGAAGATTTTTGTCCGCCACGATAAAAACCTTAAAACCTTCGCGCTCCGCTTTGTCAAGCAAGTCGCCATTGGAAATGCCGCCCCAGCCCATGCGTTGTGCGGTGGTGACTTCGTGGTTCGGCAATGCCTGGCGCACTTGCAGCGGAACGCATTCGTCCAGCAAAATTTTCATGCCGCCAGTTCGCTCTCAATCCGATGAAAACCGTAGCGCAGCACCGCCGCCGCGTGTTCGCGCGTGACGGACGGAAATGTTTCCAGAAAATAATCCAGCGAAAGGCCGTCGGCCAGATAATCAAACAAGGCCGTGACCGGCAGCCGCGTGCCGCGAAACACCGGCTTGCCGCCGAGAATGTTCGGGTCGCTCACCACCAATCCGTCAGCAGCGGTGTGAATGTCAGTGGCCGTTGTCATGACGACAATCTAAACACAGAAACCCAATCAAGCAAGCGGTGGGCGAAAGCTTCTGGCAAAGGACGGAAGATGCCGCCCCGACGGGGCTGGGGAATTTTTAGTTTGGGTTTCTACAAAGATGGCGCGCCTACAGCGCTGGGAAAACTATTTTAGCCGCCGTGATTTTTTGGAAGGTTTTGATGGCAAGAGCAGTTCGTGAATATCCAAATCAAATCCGCGTGCAATCTTTTCAAACGTCAGAAGTCCGGGATTCTGTTTAACGCCAAGTTCGTAAAGCTGATAAAGTTTGTATCCGATGCCGCACTTTTCGGCGGCGCGTTCCTGTGTCCAGCCATGCTCCAAACGGAGTTGTCGGATGCGTTCTTGAAATCGGCGGGAAGCTGATTTGTTCACTCATAAAATGATGAGTGTTTTGTGTTGACGCAGACACTCTCTAAAGGTAGTTGTAGTCGGTGTTCCGGTAAGGGGACAAACAAAAAACATCAGAAGCACAAAATCAATCCTATGAAAATGATTAAAACTCTTTTAATGGCTGTCATTCTATCTGCGCCGTTGGTTGCGCCGTGGGCGCGTGGCGATGTCATCTTCAAAACACTGGTCTCATTCACCTTCACCAACGCTCCGAATTACGGTGCAACAGGGTCTGGGGCGCAACGGACAGGTAGCATGGTGCAAGGAGATGATGGCAGTTTTTATGGGACGACACAATTGGGCGGGCCAGTAGATAAATATAGGGATACTTGGGGCACCATATTCAAAATGACTCCTGATGGCACGTTCACCAACATTTACTTATTTGGCACTCTCACCAATGGAGGTGTCACCCCTCTTGATGGCGCCGCGCCGGTAGGCAACTTGATAAAAGGTGCAGATGGCAATTTGTATGGCACAGCATCGGCTGGCGGGGCAAATAATGGAGGAACTGTGTTTCAAATAACGACCAATGGCGCTCTCGCTGTCATACATTCATTTGGCGGCAATTCTCTCTTTGATAATGATCCAAACGTCTATGCTTGGACTAACGCCGATGGCTCGAATCCTTTGGCAGGAGTTGTCCAAGGCCGTGATGGTAACTACTATGGCACAACTTCTTTATACGGCGCAAATGGACAAGGCACGGTATTTCAACTGACTCCCGGCGGCATACTAACCACATTGCACGCATTCAGCGCCGCCCTTACTTCTCACTCAGAAACTAATGGCGATGGCGCAATGCCTATGGGCGAACTGGTCGAGGGCGACGATGGGAATTTCTATGGCACGACAGAACTCGGTGGCGTTTATGGTCTTGGCACAATCTTTCGGATAGCTCCCGATGGCACATTTACAAACTTGGTTATGTTTGACGGAACGAATAATGGTGCTCATCCTTTTGCCGGTTTGTGCAAGGGCAAAGACGGCAACTTTTACGGCACAACTTTGGGTGTGTCCGGTTCGTATAACACGGTGTTCCAAATAATCACAAACGGCGTGTTAACTAAATTACATGATTTCAGCGGCGGACCGAATGACGGTGAACCTCTTGCTAAACTGATTCAAGGCAGCGATGGAAATTTCTATGGCACAACTTATGCCAACACGGTGTTTCAAATTACCGCCAATGGCAGATTTACCGTTTTGCATTTGTTCAGCCACTTGGATGGGTGGGAACCCGAAGCTTCGTTGGTGCAAGGCACGGATGGCAGTTTTTATGGGACGACATCTGCTGGCGGCGCAAGTTATGATCCTTCATCAGGATCACAGGGCTATGGCACGATCTTTCGTATCACCATCCCGCCAGCTTTTCAAACCATCACGCAAACCAACGGCGTCGTGGCACTTACTTGGAGCATCATGCCGGGGCAAAAGTATCAACTGCAATCCAACACCGACTTGAGTTCCACCAACTGGCTGAATCTTGGCAGTTCTGTCACCGCCAGCAACACCATCGTCTCCGCATCCGATTCCATGACCAACTCGCGACGCTTTTATCGCATCATGCTGACTCAGTAGAATAAACTGACCGGAATTTTAATAAAGCCACTGCGGGAAACCGGAGCGGCTTTTCTTATTTAATCCGTGGCTAAAGAAGTTATTTCCGCCTCGCAACTTTCCTTTCCGCAGCCGGTTTCTTCCTGGTCGCTGAAATCGTGGCTGTCCCAGTTTGGGTCGAGGCCGAGGTCTTTGAGCATCTGGAGATCTTTTTCGACGGGCTGGTTCAGCGTGGTGAGATAATTGCCGACCATCAGCGCGCTCGCGCCGGCCATGAAAATCATGCTTTGCGCGTCGCGCAGGTTCACGGTGCGCCCGCCGGCGATCATGATTTCCTGTCGCGGCAAAATGAACCGGAAGCACGCAATGGTCTTCAAAATTTCCATCACGGGCAGCGGCTCGTTCTTGGCGAACGGCGTGCCGGGAATCGGGTTGAGGATGTTGACGGGCACGACGTTCGCGCCGATGGCTTTCAATTCAAACGCGAGGTCGCAGCGGTCGGCGCGCGTCTCGCCCATGCCGATGATGCCGCCGGAACAAATCTTGATACCGGCCTTTTTCAGATAGCCGATGGTTTCCAGCCGGTCGTCGAACGTGTGCGTGGAGCAGGTCTGCGGAAAAAAGCGGCGCGAGCTTTCGAGGTTGTGGCCGTAACATTCGAGACCGGCTTCCTTCAAGCGGTTGGCGACTTCCTGTTTTTTGATGATGCCGAGCGAGGCGTCGGGGCGGGTCTTGCCGCTGGCTTTCAATTCGCGGATGCGGTCGCAAACTTCATCGAGCAGCGGGCCTTCGTTCAGCCCTTTCCACGCGGCGACGAGGCCGACGGCGGTGACGTTGTTCAGGTTCGCTTCGTTCGCAGCTTCGGAAACGGGTTCGGGGTCAACGAATCCGTATTTCGGCGAGCCGGTCTGGTAATGCGACGATTGTGAACAAAAGCTGCAATTCTCCGAACACGCGCCGGCCTTGGCGTTGACGATGGAGCAGAGATGAATCTTGTTGCCCTTGAACTGTTCGCGGATGCGGTTGGCCCACGACAGCAAATCGAGAATGCTGTCTCTTATACAC
>DMQW01000214.1:0-1335 GCA_003455565.1 Limisphaerales bacterium | reverse complement strand
GCGAGTGATGTGTCCACCGCCCAAAACTTTTTCGCCGAGCGTGGAAAGCTTTGCGTGATTGTTCGCGTCAACCGATTTTACTGTCATGGTTGACAGGATAGCTGGCGGCGAAAAATCTGCAAGCGGACTTCACTTGGAATCGTGGGGCGTTTGGTTAGGAGTTCCGCGTTCACGCGGCCCCGGAACCGCCTAAAGGCGGGACTCCGAACTTCAAAGCAACTGTTGTTTCACTTTGCCGCCGGCGGCGGGACTTTGGACGGATAAGCCGCGTTGAGATACGCGGCGAGCGAGGCGATCTGCATGTCGTTGAGCGGGCCGCCTTGCGACGTGGCGAACGCGGGCATGAGCGTGCCGGCCTTGCCGGCGGTGATCCAAGTGCGCCAGAATTCCTCGCTCGTCGTCACCTGCAGATTGTGCAGGTCCGGCACCATCGTGGCGCGGGGATTCGCCTCGTGGCAGACGGAGCAGATGGCGGTGAACAACTGCTGGCCATATTTGCCTTCGACAATTTTGGCGTGGCAACTGACGCAGTCCCCTTTGAACACCGCCTGTCGGTCAATTTTGGCGGCGGCAACGCCTTGGGCACGTTCCGCCTCGCTCATGGGTGTGGGCGGCGGCGGCGGCAGGACTTTGATGATCAAATTCAGTCTTTTGCTTCCCTTGTCAGTGGAGACATCAACGTATTTGGGAAGCACTCCTGCGATGCTGGTCTTGCCCGCAAGGTTCACGCTTAATTTAATCTGCCCGTTCGTGCCGGCCGGCAGCATCCACGGCACCGGCGGCAGGTCCGCCGTCGTGCAGCCGCAGCCCGGATGCACGCTCAAGATCGTGACGTTACCCGCCGTGACATTGGTGAAACTGAAGGTGAACCGCGCGAAATCCTGCCCGTTGGTGGCGTCGGTGGCCTTCATCAAGTCGTCCCACACCAGGACGCCGTCCGGCAACGGCTCGCCCGCGTGCGAAAAATCCGGCACATAAACCGGCGCGGTGGCCACGGCGTTCGATGGCTGCGCAGCGACAGTGAAAATTCCAATCGCAGAAAACAAAACGGCTGCGACCAGCGGAAATCTACGAATCAGTTTCATCATATTTTGAAAATAGAGACTTTCTCCAGCTTTGACGAGCGGGATTTGGCGGCGTTCAAAACTCACAACCGGTTCAATGCACTCAATACCGCACGCACCGAGGCGAGTTCGATATTCGTGTCCACGCCCGCGCCCCACCGCGTTTTGCCGTCGGCGGTTTTAATCTGGATGTAGGAAATCGCTGCCGCCGTTTCGCCGGAACTCAAGGCGTGTTCGCTGTAATTCGTAATTTCAAAACGCGGAACGCCCG
>DMQW01000035.1:1634-2582 GCA_003455565.1 Limisphaerales bacterium | reverse complement strand
CGGGTCGGTGGCCGGAAATTCCAAGTCGGCGGCGTTTTGGATGGTCAAAATGTGTTCGTAGGCGTCGGCGGCGTCGGTGGCTTTCACGCCGGTCGCCTTTTTGGCATCGCTCTGGCCGGATTGCTGCGTGGTGGTGCTGGCGGGAAACGTGCCGCGCACGGCGGTGAAGGTCGCGGTCTCGGCATCCGTCCAGCCTTTGAGTTTCATCGCGGGCAGGCTGGTTTGCACGGCGGCAAGAATAATGCTCATGGCTGGCGGAATGACTTTTGTAAAGTCACCGCCGCGCGTCAAGTTTTATTTCATTTTTTTAATCGAAGATTATTAAATGCGGTTTGAAGTGATGCGGTAGGGACAGCGCGCTGTACAGACGCCGCAGCGCGGCGTCCTTGCCAAATTATTTCAACAACTCCCGCTGCCAGTTCATCAATTCCGGCGCGTGCTGGTCCCAGTCGCGGGCGAGGTCGCCGAGCGTGGCTTTGCTGGCGATGAGCGTCGGGTCAATGGCCAGTTCGTGCGCGTGGCGGTCGCGGATTTTTTCCAGCTCGCGGAAGCGGCGGAACTCCGCCTCGCTCGGCCGCTGCGAGAAGTGCCGGATGATCTGCGGAAATTTTTCCGGCGGCACGGCCTGGGCGGCGCGGACGGTCGCCAATAATTTTTCCTTCCGGCGCGGGTGCATCCGCAGCGGCAGCAACGGTTCAATCGGCTTCCGTTCTGCCGCTGCCGCGACGGTGGAAATTTCCACCATCTTCTCGTGCGCCAGCACAAAGAACGGCGGACGGTTGGCGGCGACGGCCTCGCGTTCGCGCCAGTGCCAGAGTTCGCGCAGGATGGCGAGTTCGGCGCGGTTCAAAAACGAACTGCCCTTGATGCGCCAGACGGTATTTTCGTCCACCACGGCGGGCTGCGAACAATCCACGATGAGCCGCGCGCAACTTTCCTGATGCCACG
>DMQW01000035.1:0-1406 GCA_003455565.1 Limisphaerales bacterium | reverse complement strand
AGATGGAGCGTGTCGTTGCGGGCATAAACTTCCATGCGCGGGGTCAACGGCCGTTGCGCCCAGTCGGCTTTCTGCGGGCCTTTGTCGAGCTTCACGCCGAGAAATTTTTCGACGAGCGCGCCGAGGCCGAATTGTTTTTCGCCCAGCAGCCGCGCGGCGAGCATCGTGTCGAAAATCGCCGAGGGCGTGAACTGGTGATGCTTGAGCAGCAGGCGCAAATCGTAGTCTGCCGCGTGAAAAATCAATTCGTGCGCGGTGAGCGCGTCGAGCAGCGGATTGATGTCCATGTCCGCGAGCGGGTCCACCAGCCGGTCGCTGGCGACGGTGCTGATCTGGATGAGGCAGACTTTTTCGGGGTAGGCGTGCAGACTGTCGGCTTCGGTGTCGAGCGCCACCCAGGCGGCGGATTTTACGACCGGCAGGAACGCGGCGAGCTTTTCGTTGGTGTCAATCACTCCAGCAAGTCTGCCGGAAGCGCGGGCGTTTGAAAAGATTTCCCCGCAAGTTTGCCAAATCTTAATCTTAATCGTCATCGTAATCTTAATCCGTTTTGGAGATTACGATTAAGATTAGGATGACGATTAAGACGGGGAAATAAAAGATTGAACGGCTCGTCGCTTGTCAAATCAAAGGCTGTGGTCTATTGTCGCCCCAATGTCGTTCAAGAAAAATTTCACGGTCGCCGCGTTGCTTGCCAGCGGTTGGCAATTCATTTTTGCGGACACCATCCAGCTTAAGGACACCGCCGCCGTATCGGGCAAAATCCTTGCCGAAAAGGCCGACGCGCTCGTCGTGGATGTCGGCTACACCGTGCTGGTCATTCCGCGCACTTTCATCACCGGCGTCACCAAGTCCGGTGCGGTCAACCCTTCCGCCACGACGGCAATGACGCCTGCCGCGACCGGACAATTTTATTCCGCCAACACCAGGCCTTCTGCCGCGCGCGATGTGAGTTCGCTCGTCAAGCAGATCGGCGAGGCCGTGGTGCAGGTCAGGACGCCGGGCGGCCTCGGCTCCGGTTTTTTCCTGAACGAAGATGGTTATCTCATCACCAATTTCCACGTCATCGAGGGCGAGACGGAAATTTCCGTGGAAGTTTATCATCAGCGCGACGGCCAGCTCGACCGCGAGACTTACAAGCAGGTCAAGATCATCGCCATCAATAAATTTCACGACCTCGCTTTGCTGCACATCGAGGACAAGAATGCGCCGAAGTTCAAGCCCATCACGCTCGGCAGCGCGGACGCGTTGAACGTGGGGGACGGCGTGTTCGCCATCGGCAGTCCGCTCGGTCTCGAACGCACCGTCACGCAGGGCATTGTCAGCACCAAGACGCGCCAGCTTGAGGGCAATTTATTTTTGCAGACCAGCACGCAGATCAATCCCGGCAACAGCGGCGGCCCGCT
>DMQW01000425.1:3755-4106 GCA_003455565.1 Limisphaerales bacterium | reverse complement strand
ATTTTTCCGCAACACGCTCTTGAGCGGCGGCCTCTTCACCGCGCTATTTGCCGCCGCCGGAAAACTCACCGCTGAATCCCCCGCCGACAAAACCGCCGGGGCGCGCGAGCCGGAGGCGGAAGGCGAAGCCGAACCGGAAGAAGCCAAGGCGCAAAGCCAGTTGAATTCGCAACCCAAGTCAATTACTGTCTGCCCATGAGCATCGTGGCTGAAAAAATTACCGATCAAGCGCTGGAACTGACGATGGACGAGCGCGCCTTCATCGCACGCAAATTGATTTCCAGCCTCGAAACCGAAACCGATTCGTCCGCCGAAACCGAATGGCTTGAGGTCATTGACCGGCGTTCCCCA
>DMQW01000425.1:0-3596 GCA_003455565.1 Limisphaerales bacterium | reverse complement strand
AGGTCATTGACCGGCGTTCCCGCGAAATCGCCGGGGGCAAAGTCACCTGCCAGCCGGTCGAAAATTCCCTCCGCGACATCCGCGCCCGGCTTCATGCTGCCCGTCGTTAGCCATCCCGAAGCCGACGAAGAATTGGAGGCCGCCGCGCAATGGTATGAGCAGCGGCAGCCGGAACTTGGCGAAACTTTTCTCCGCGATTTTGAAGCCACCTTGCAGCGCGTCATCAAAAACCCGCAACGCTGGCGGCTCATCCAGGGAAATAACCGCAAGCTGAATTTCTCCCGGTTTCCTTACGCGATTGTGTTCAGCATCGAATCGGAAACAATCTTTATCAAAGCCGTCATGCACCTGCATCGCCGTCCGTTTTACTGGAAAAACCGCCAATGAAAATCGGCATCATCTCGGACACCCACGGTTTCCTCGACTCGCGTGTGGAAAAGCTTTTCGCGGGCGTGGCTCACATTCTGCACGCGGGCGACATCGGCGACGCGATGATTGAACTCGAATTGAAATTCATCGCGCCCGTCACCACCGTCCTCGGCAACACCGACCTCGGACTCGCATTCAAGGAAACCGAAGTGGTCACGCTGGCGGACAAAAAATTTCTCGTCCATCACATCGTCAACCCGTTCGACCCGTCGGAAAAACTGGCGGCGCGGCTCAAGCGCGACCGACCGGACGTGGTCGTCTTCGGCCACACGCACAAGAAATTTTGCGAGACGGTGAATGGAGTTTTTTATTTTAATCCCGGCTATTCCGGCAAGCCGAAGCTCGGCACGGAACGCAGCGTGGCTATTTTGAATTGTGACGGAAAAGAAATCCGCCATGAATTTATTCCGCTCTGAACCGGGAGCGCTGGCTTCCAGCCGGCGAGAAATCGGGGTATTGAGAGAAACACCAACTCGCCAGCAAGATGCAGGCGCTCCCGGAAATAACCGGCACCGTCATTTACGGAATCATCCTCGCGGCGATAATTGTTCGGACGGCATTTCCGCCGCCGGACAAACCAGATGCCAAAACTTCCTGACCGCCGCGCAACTTTTTCTTGATAAACTTTTTTTGCAACCTTTGTTGCGCCTTGTCTGATGGGAAATCATCTGTCAGCATCCGTAAATAAATTTTATCGACAACGATTTACAACCTAGTCAACCTCGAATTCGTAAAACAGAATGAGCCACTGAACCACGCGCTTTATGCCAAATACACCAATTAGACCAAACGAGAACAACCGAGTATTGTCAGCACTGCCAGATTATCCATGCCGCATTGAAGGTCACGAGATTGTTTTTGGACAGGGCGAATTTGGAATTGCGCTAGATGAGTGCGACACAAAAGATCGCATTTTAGATTGGGTTGTTCACTTATCGAGAAAGCGGCGCGTAACCTCGTCCACATTGCATGATTTTATATTGTTGGCGACAAATCACCACCGGCTTCCTCTCCGAAATGCGTAACAGAAATTTTATGACTCATAATACGGTTGCAGTGAGGATTTAGATGAAAAAGCCAGATAAACCTCGTTCCAAGCAAAGCAGCGGAAGGACTGCTTTATCACATAAGGAGCTTGTCGCCAAAATTACCGAAGAAAACCGGATATATTTCAAAAAGAAGGGAGCTGTGCCAAAGGGAGCTGTGCCAAAAATAGAAAAGCAAGAATACCCACCCCCATACCAACATCTCACAGTTTCAGAAATCGGAACAACGCGCCAAGTAAGGACGAAAAACCCAAAATCAAAAATCCAGATTCCGATAGTGTTGGCGATAGTGTTAGCCATTCTGGTTGCTGGCGGGATATTTGCCGGAGTGCTCAGTGCCATATTTCTTCCCGGTGCCGGCACAAGCCTTGTCGCAAAGCCACCACCTCCAAATTATGGATTTGACAGATTTGATGAATGGAACGCTGCCAAGCATTTTATACAGGCACAGTATCCGGGTGCGCAGACTTTTTCCGGCAGTGACGATTCCACAGTTCAGGCCAGCACCGACGGAACCTGCATCGTTGCTATCTCCGTTGGCGGCGTGAACGCATTCAACGCGCCACTCCGAGACACGCTGACAGTGATTATGAAGTTTCAAGGTGGCAGATTCGGGTTGCAGCGCATTGATAGCCAAAACGAAGCAGCTCTAGTCCGACAACAAATCAAAGATGGATATTGATAGTTTTGTTTATTTGTCATTCTCACACTACCAAATATGAACACACCACAAACAGCAAACCACAAAGCAGAGATAGTAAGTTTGACAGCGATTCTGAAAGCGAAAAGTGCCCTGCAAGCAGATGAGAGCGCTGCGCTTCCTGATTTGTTTGCACAGATTCAGCGATTCCTACCACCCGTCAAACCATCGTTTAACACTGGTGGCAGGACGCGCCAATTTACACGCGAACAGCAAGACGGAGTGTGAAAGATAATCCAGTAGCCTAACAGCAGGATAGGCTGCAACGGTGGTTCCAATTTCTTGGCTTAAAATTTCCATCAGCCCGCCAGCTTCGCCGCCGTCTCCTTGACACCGCGCAAATCCAGTTTGCCGGTGCCGAGCAGCGGAAAATTTTCCACGCGATGAAAGGCATCCGCTTTCGGCTTCCACAGATTCGGCAGATCGCACGTCGCAAAGTTTTCAAGGCACGCCTGCAACTCTTTCTCCGCGAGCTTGTGCAACACCATGAGGCGTTCGCCTTTTTTTTCATCCGGCACGGCGGTGACGACAAAACTCTGCTCGGCCACGCCCGCGAGTTCGTGCAGTTTTTCCTCGATTTTCATGTGCGGCACCATCTCGCCGCCGATTTTGCTGAAGCGGCTCAAGCGCCCGGTGATCTGTAGAAAGCCGTCCTCGTCAAACATCGCCACGTCGCCGGTGCAATACCAGCCGTCGCGCAAAACTTCCGCCGTTTTTTTCGGCTGGCCGAGATAGCCGCGCATGATGTTCGGCCCGCGCACCAGCAACATTCCCGCATGGCCCGGCGGAAAACTTTCACCGTTCCACGGATCGTCCGCATTCGCAATGCGCGCCTGCATGCCGGGCAACGGGCGTCCGATTTTGCCGCGCCGGCCGCCGGCCTGATGAAATCCGGCGGCGCGAAAATCGCCGAGGTTCACCGACACCGCCGGGCCGCATTCCGTCGTGCCGTAACCTTCCATCGGACGGATGCCAAAATGTTCCTCGAACGCAGCGGCCAGGCGTTCGGGCAATTTTTCCGCGCCGGTGATGACGAGTTGCAGGCTGCCAAAATCCGCCGGGGCTACCCCGCGCAGATACAGTTGCAAAAACGTCGGCGTGGCCAGCAGCAGCGTGACGGCATTTTCGCGCACGAGCGTGCCGATGGCTTTCGCGTCGAGCGGATTTGGATGAAAGACAACGCCGATCCCCAGCACGGCGGGCAGACAGAGCGTGACGGTAAAACCGAATGAATGAAAAAACGGCAGGATGCCGAGAAACCGGTCGCGGTGCGTGAAGTTCAGGATGTGCTCCATCTGCTGGATGTTGGACAGAATATTGTAATGCGAAAGCATCACGCCCTTCGGCTCGCCCGTGCTGCCGCTGGAAAAAATCACCGTGGCCAAAGAATCCAGTTTCGATGGGGAGCGCAGCCGCCCCGG
>DMQW01000294.1:473-4183 GCA_003455565.1 Limisphaerales bacterium | reverse complement strand
CGAGTGGACGGTCGCCGTCGCCGTCGGCAGAAACGATGGCATCAAATTTGCCCGACTTCGCCCAATCCGCCGCAAGCTGCACGTCTTCGGGGCGGATGGCTTCGGTGTCCACCGGAATGAATTTTTCCGAGCGACCGAGCGGCGTGACTTCCGCGCCGAGGCCGGAAAGAATTTTCACCAGCACATCGCGCCCGACGGCGGAGTGCTGATAAACGCCGACGCGCAAACCGCGCAACGACTCGGGTTCAAAAAAATTCAGGTAGCGCATGGCGTAATTTTCTCCGGCTTCGGGAGAAACTTCACGCGGCACAGAATTTTCCTTCGCAAAATTTCCATTGGCGTCGAACAACGCGTCATCCAGTTCGACGACCTGGCTGCTCATGCCTTTTTCGTCGTCCTTCAAAACTTCACCGGCGCACTTGTTGAACTTGATGCCGTTGCGGTCGTCGGGAATGTGGCTGCCCGTGACCATGATGGACGGAATTTTCTGCTCAAACCCAAACAGCGCGACGGCGGGCGAAGGAATTTTCCCGCAGTTCACCGCGCGATAACCCAGGTCATCCGCCGCGCGGCAGACGGCTTCCATCACGCGGCTGGTGCTGGGCCGGAAATCGCCACCGACGGCAACCCGCTCGGCCGCATGCTTGATTTCGCCAATGGATTCAAGGTATTGCAGAAAACCCCTGGCGTAGGCGTAGCAAACCGAATCCGTCATCGCCGTGGCCAGCCCGCGAGCACCGCTCGTGCCGAACGCCACGCCGCTGCGCGCCATGAGTTCCTGGATGGAGACTTTCATTGATGCCAAAAATTATTTTGCCGAGTCGGATTTTTCTTTTTCGTCGTAGAAACTTTTCAGCACGGTGAACGCCATTTTCTTTTCGCCGTTGTGGCCGATGACTCCTTTGAGATTCCAGCCGTCCTGAATGCCCGGCAACTGCCGTCTCGGCGAACGGAAGTCGCACAAAATCCACGGCGTGCAGCCGGTGAAGCCGGGAATTTTTTCAAGCATGGGCAGCGTGCGCTTGTAAACGTCCTCCTGATATTCCTCGCTGAACCGCGTCAAGGTGTCCGCATGAAAACCCTGCTTCGCATCCGCGCCGAATTCGCTGATGAAAACCGGCTTTTGATATTTGATGCTCCAATGAATGCGATCAATTTTTTCCGGCAACCCGTCATACCAGCCCGTGTATTGGTTGAAACTCAACAGGTCGGTGAATTCGCCGAACGGATCGTCCACGATTTTGTGCAGCGGATCATTCGCATCCGCGTGAACTTCCATCGCGGCGGAGATCAACCGCGTGCCATCCAGCGAACGCGCCTCGTCCACAAGCGATTTCAAAAATTTCGTGCGCGCGGTGCCGACCGGTGTTTCGTTTGCGACCGACCAGACAATGACGCTCGCCCGGTTTTGATCACGCGCAATCAGACTGTTCAACTGTCCTTTTGCATTCGCCAACGTCTCCGGGTTCTCCCACTGAATTGTCCAATAAACCGGAATTTCCTCCCAGACCATGATGCCCATTTCGTCGGCGAGCCGCGCCATGTGCTCGTTGTGCGGATAATGCGCGAGCCGGACAAAATTGCAGTTTAACTCCTTCGCCCAGCCGAGCAGTTGTTTCGCGTCCGCCTCCGACCACGCCCGTCCGCCGCGCAGTGGATTTTCCTCGTGGATGCAGATGCCGCGCAGAAAAACCTTGTGGCCATTGAGCAAAACACCCGTGCCGCTCGCGGTAATCGTGCGGAAGCCGACGCGATCCTTCAATTGATCATCGCCGCTGGAAATCTCCACGTCATTCAACACCGGGTTCGCCGGTGACCACAACGGAAGGTTTGTGGCGGAAAATTCAAACTGCGCGAAACCGTTTGTGCCGGCTTTCATTTCAGCGGCTAGCTTCAGCGTCGGCAAAGAAATTTTCACCGTCTGTTCATTGTCCGTGCCGTCGAGTTGGACATTTGCCTCAATCGTGTTGGTCATGCCCGGCTTGAGCCGCACGCGAAAATTCGCAATGAACGTCGCCGGCGTCTCCACCAGTAGCACGTCGCGCGTGAGACCGCCGTAATTCCACCAATCCGTATTGACCGTCGGCACGGCCTCGGCGTGGCGGTTGTTGTTCACGCGCACGACGAGCGAGTTGTTCGTCGCCTTCGCCAGCGCGGTGATTTCATACGCGAACGGCGTGAAACCGCCGATGTGCTTGCCCAGTTTTTTGCCGTTGAGATAAACGTCCGCCTCGTAATTCGCCGCACCAAAATAAACAAACAGCCGGTGATCCGGCGCAGATTTGTTCACGTCAAATTTTGTGCGATACCAGACCGAGCCTTCGTAATAAAAAAGTTTTGCGTCCTGCGAATTCCAGTCGCCCGGCACATTCAACGTCGGGCTGGTGTCGAAATTGTATTCCACAAGGTCGGTCTTGTCCTTCGCCTGCCGATCCAGAAAAAATCCGCCGCCCGGTCTGGCTGACGCATCGTAAGGCTGGCGACGATAATCAAAATAGCCCGTGTCATACGGGTCAACGATGACGTGCCACTGGCCGTTCAGGCTCGTCGTCTGCCGCGCAAAAACATCGGCGATGACAGTTTCGCTGTGCGCGCCGACGGCCACCAGCGTCGCGACAAAAAGAATCAGTAGAATTTTTTTCATGAGATTTTAATTATGAACCCCCCCAAATTAGCGCATCCGCAAAATTGAAGGAACAATTTTTAATCATCCAAATTTATTTCTTTGCGCCTTGGCGCCTTTGCGTGAAAATCCCAGCGTGCAAGCGCGCTTTCTCCTCGGCCCCGCCGGCAGCGGCAAGACGTTCCGATGTCTCGCCGAAATCCGCGCCGCGCTGGCGCAAACGCCCGACGGTCCGCCGCTCATTCTGCTCGCGCCCAAACAGGCCACGTTCCAGCTCGAACGCCAGTTGTTGGAAGGCGGGGAAATTTCCGGTTTCACGCGATTGCAAATCCTTTCCTTCGACCGGCTGGCGAAATTCATCTTTGAAAAACTCAACGTCGCGCCGCCGAAACTTTTGTCCGCCGAAGGCCGCCTGATGGTATTGCGTGCGCTGCTGCTGAGACATGCGGACGAATTGAAATTGTTTCGCGGCAGCGCCCGCCGCGCCGGTTTTGCGCAGGAACTCGGCACACTGCTCGCCGAACTTCAGCAGCATCAATTCACGCCCGCCAGACTCCGCGCCCTCGCCGAAAGCAAATTGCGCCGCGAACTCCGCGACAAGCTCCACGACCTTGCACTGCTGTCGGAAAAATACGCGGACTGGCTGCGCGAACATGAATTGCAGGACGCGAACTGCCTGCTCGATTTCGCCACCGCCGCGCTGCGGGACGAATTCAAAATTCAAAATTCAAAATTCAAAATTGAGAGTTTGTGGCTCGACGGTTTTGCCGAGATGACGCCGCAGGAACTGGCCTTGCTCACCGCTGTCGTCCCGCTGTGCGAACGCGCCACGCTGGCCTTCTGCCTCAAAACCGAACCCACGCCTGTAGCCTCGTGGCTCTCCATCTGGTCGTCCATCGGCAAGACCTTCCAGCAGTGCCGTGCGCAAATCACCAATCTGCCGGGCTGCGAAGTGAAGACGGAAATCCTCCAGCGCGAGCCGGGGAAAAACCGTTTTCCGGAAAATTCCGCGCTGGGCGAACTGGAACTGAACTGGTCGCTGCCCGTTGCGTCAGGATTTGAAATCTCAAATCTCAAATCTCAAATC
>DMQW01000294.1:0-331 GCA_003455565.1 Limisphaerales bacterium | reverse complement strand
CAAATCTCAAATCTCAAATCTCCGCAACCGCCTGCGCCAATCCTGAGGCCGAGGCCGCGTTCGCCGCGCGCGAAGTTTTTAAATTCGTCCGCGCCGGGAACCGTTTCCGCGACTGCGCCGTGCTCGTCCGCCAGCTTGACGGCTATCACCAGCCGCTTGCCCGCGTTTTCCGCCGCTACGGAATTCCGTTTTTCCTCGACCGCCGTGAATCCGTCGCGCATCACCCGCTCGCCGAACTCACACGCAGCGCGCTCCGCACCGTCGCGTTCGACTGGCAGAACGACGACTGGTTCGCCACGTTGAAATCTGGATTCTCGCCCGTCGCCGAAAC
>DMQW01000414.1:3151-3534 GCA_003455565.1 Limisphaerales bacterium | reverse complement strand
CGGCCCTGGCGATGGCGGCAAAATAAGGTTTCACGCTGAAGCCGAAGGCCCCGGCATAGAACACCTCTGGAAACGATTTGACCGCCGTGTTGTAATTTTGCACTGCCGTATTGAAATCCCGGCGCTCCACGCTGATGCGGTTTTCCGTGCCCTCCAGTTGCGCCTGCAAATCACGGAAATTCTCCGTCGCCTTCAAATCTGGATACCGTTCCACCACCACCAGCAAACGGGACAAGGCCGACGATAGCTGTCCCTGCGCCGATTCAAACGCCGCCAGCTTGGCCGGATCAGTCGGCGCGGTGTTGGGGTCAATCTTCACCTGTCCCACCGAGGCCCGTGCTGCGACGATCTCCGTCAGCGTGGATTTCTCGAAATTGGCCGCG
>DMQW01000414.1:369-2853 GCA_003455565.1 Limisphaerales bacterium | reverse complement strand
CACCGCCTGCGACCGTTTGACGAGGCCGTTGTAACTTCCGGCCCCCACCGCAATCAGGGTTAAAACCAAAAGGCCCAGCACCACCAAAACACCGATGACAATGGCGAGTTTTTTCATAATGACCATGGCAGTTTAACTTTCCCCCGCCGGGTAACAATTACAAAATCTGCCGTTGTTTGTAATCGTGTTCGTCTTCTGACCGGAGCGCGGCTGTGTTGGAGACCAGCCGCAGCACGTCCGGTTATTCCTCGGCTTCCGAATCTGCCACGCGCTGCGGCTGACGCTGCGCACAGCCGCGCTTCGCAAATGATGCCGCGCCGATGGCGCTGTGGACTGCGGTAGCACGACACCGCTTTGTTCGACGCGACATGTCGCGTCGAAACAAACGTGGACATGTCCGCGCACTCCAAAGGCGCAGGACTTGCACCACTTCCTCGGCGGTGGCCACCCGCGCTCCGTTCAGCCCGCCACCGGCGCTGTCTCTTATGCGCTTAACTTTTTTGCCGCCTCCGCGTCCACCCATTTTATCAGGGCCAGAAAATTGACCAGCGTCGGGCTGGCCGGGTTGGCCTGACACATGTTTTTCAGGCTGTTCACGACCTTGTTGTAGGTGGCCGCATATTTTTCATGGGTGAGCCGGCGCACATAGGTTTCCATCACGTTCTGTGCGATGGCATCAGTTGAGCCGTCGGGCAGATAGGGCAACTGGCAGAAGGTTCGGATCAACGTCATCACATCCGCCTCAATCAGCACCAGCCAGCTTTGTTTAAGTTCCTCCGCATTATAATTGGCGCGCAACCGATCGCGGATGGCCGTCGCAATGATCGCCGGTTCCGCGCGTTGGGTGATGAGTTCCTTGATATTTTCCCAGGCCATTTGTTTTTCCATCTCCGGCGGGACGGCCCGCATATTGGCTTCATCTGGCAGTTCAACCAGTCCCAATTCCGTCGCGAGTGCCTGGCTCAAAGCCTCGGCCTCGGCCCTGGGCAGCTTGTCCAGCGATTTGACCGTGCGCACAAACAACCGTTGCATGTCGGGCTTGATCAGCCGCAAAATGACGGCGAGCGCGGGTGCCGATCTTTCCGCCGGGATGAGGTGCCGGACGAACTCCGGCATCAACTGGTTTGGTTGCTCCGGATTCTCCGTCCGGAACTTGAGCACAAACTTCAGCGTCCGCGCCAGCCCGCCGCCTTTCCCGACGTTGTTCACGACCATGTGCCGTTGATCCTGGTTGATGATGAAGGCCAGCAAACTTTCCGCCGGCGCAATCAGCTTTTCATCCAGACGGCCCTGGCCGCTCGCAATGACCATCTGCTCGATCAACCCCGGCAGGCGCTGCGCATAGACGCCTTCCGCCGCCTCGGTGCTTTGGTTTTTGTAATAGTTGAGCAGCTCCAGCATGAACGACAGTTTGGCGAAAACAATTTTCTGTGAGCGCGCCTGCTCCGTCGCCGCGCGGCTGCGCTTGATTTGCTGATGCAGCGCCAGCAGTTTCTGCCGTTTGTCCGGCGGCAGCGCCGCGTGCTGAAGCAACGATTCAAAATCAACTTTGAAGGCCAGCACGATCTCCTCCGGCTTGGGCCGCGGATTCAACTTGGCATCCGTGGTCGTGTCATTGAAAAACTCCAGCGCCTCCTCGCCGAACTCCTTGACGATCCGCTCCCTCGGCACCTGGCCCTTGACGAAGCAACGGTTGGCGCGAACCACCTTGTGCGAAAAAAACAGTTCCGGCTGCGTGACGAGCGATTGCAGCATCTCCGGCTCGAACGGCACATCCAGCTTGATCAATTCTGCCACCGCCGGTTTAAACGCCAGCGCCAGGTCGCGTTTCGTCTGCTCGAACTGTTTCAAGGAGGCCGGCTGCGGCAGGCCTTCCTCGGCCTTGCCCTTGAGCAACGTCGTGAGAATTTCGCTGACGTGCGCGTTATGTTCCACCAGCTTGGAGACCGTGAACCCGACATCATTGATTGGCAGCTTGCCCACCAGTCCCGACAGGATCAGCACCAGTTCCCCATGCGACTTTTGCCGGTGTTCGATGGTTCTTTCCAGCAGGAAACGGAGGGCCTTGTTTTCCTTTTCCAGCAGATCCTGCCCGGCCTCCAGCACCCCCACTTTTAATTTCAGCTCGACCCATTCCTTTTGGATTTCTTCCAGTGAGGCGGGCGCGGCAGCCGGATGGTCGGTCGGAATCATGGAGCAATCTTCCCTGATAGCCGCGCCCCTGCCAACATTTTTTGAGCGGGCAGGGGAACCGGGTCTGGGCCGGGGACTCAATGTCCGCCCACGCCGGACATTTTTTCGATCACCAACAACACGAAGAAGCCGATCACGAGGCACATCAACGCCTTCAGGTAAATGACCCCCATCCGCCGTCGCTGAAGATCCGGCGGCAGCTTGGGAAACAATCTTTGGCCAAGATTAAATTTCATTCGGATGATTTCTCGTTGCTTGCAGTCCGGCAGATTATGCCCGCCGGTCAGACGC
>DMQW01000414.1:0-120 GCA_003455565.1 Limisphaerales bacterium | reverse complement strand
GATTATGCCCGCCGGTCAGACGTAACAAGCCATAATCCGCCGCCATGGAATTTTTGCAGTGCAACCCTTTCAACCACGCGGTAGGCTCATGGCCCGGATGAACGCGTGGCGTTTCAAACT
>DMQW01000480.1:1974-3424 GCA_003455565.1 Limisphaerales bacterium | reverse complement strand
AGCAAAGGTTCGGGCAGTTTGTGCCGGCGGATTTTAGGCATGAGCCTGGCCGCCGTAGAATCCGCGCACAATCTCTGCTTGCAGCCGGCCGGCCTCCGCCGGGTCTTTCGCTTCAACCATTCGCTTCGCCAGCCCGCCCAATTCATCGGGAGCAAGCGCGCCGTGCCCGCCAGACTTTCGGGCAAATTCAATTACCCGGTTCTGTTCAGCTTCCGGCAGGCGTTTTATTTCTTCGATGATTTCGACCGCTGTCATGGGGTAACAATAGGAGCAAACGACGTTGCGTTCAAATGAAAAAGGGCGGCTCCGAAGAGCCGCCCAAACCGGAATGTTTTATTTCTTACGGATGCGGTGTCGCGGGCGGTGTCGGCGGCGTGGGCGGTGTGCCGCTGTGTCCGCCGCCGGAATCCACGATGATGCGGGCGCGTTTCCAGGCTTCAATGAATTGTTTGCCGGCGTCCGTGCCGTCGAATTGCAAAACGAGATCGTCCAGGCCAGCTACCTGTTCCATCAAATCGGCGGCGTGGCCGGCAAACAGGTGTTGCTCACGTTCGGATTGCTCTCGCCGAACAAGGGAATTGAATACGCGTTGCGCGCCCTGCCAGCCATCATCCGGAAATTTCCCACCATCGTTGACATCGTGCACAAACAAGAATGAGCGCACTCAAACCGCAGCGGGAAGAACGCTCCGGTTTTCGGGGACGCTCACCAAGACTTTCAATTCCACGAAATGCTCACGGCGGTCGTCCATCAGGGGGACCGTTTCCCCGGCCAGTTCTTGTCCGTCGAGGGAGAGTTGATTTGCGCCGGCCGAATCAGCGGCGAGCCGGCTGATCGTTATATGATAAACGGTTTGCCGGTAGCGGTAGTGGATTTTGTAGGTCGTCCAGCTTTTCGGCAGACGGGGAGTCAGACGCAGTTGATCTCCCGCGAGGTTCACGCCCAGCAGGGTTTCGATCAGCAGCCGATACATCCAGCCAGCCGAACCCGTATACCAAGTCCATCCGCCACGGCCCGTGTGCGGCGCGACCGCATAGACGTCCGCAGCGATGACATAAGGTTCAACTTTGTAGGTGGCGATTTGTTTGGGAGTCCCGCCGTGATGGATGGGGTTGAGCAGTGAGAAAAGTCCCCACGCGCGGTCATTTTCACCCATGAGGGCAAAGGCCATGGCGGTCCAAATCGCGGCGTGAGTGTATTGGCCGCCGTTCTCGCGCACGCCCGGAATGTAGCCTTTAATGTAACCGGGGTTCTGGGGCGACTTGTCGAAAGGCGGATCGAACAACTGGATCAGTCTGGCATTTCGGCGGATCAGGCGCTGGTCAACGGCGTTCATCGCCTGGCGGGAACGATCGGGATCACCGGCGCCGCTGATCACCGACCAGCTTTGCGGCAGGGAATCAATCTGACATTCCGGGTTGCTCTGGGAGCCGAGCGGTTCGCCGTTGTC
>DMQW01000480.1:0-1877 GCA_003455565.1 Limisphaerales bacterium | reverse complement strand
TCCCAGGCGTGTTGCTCGATGTTCTGTTGCAGTTGCCGCGCTTGAGTGACGCAACGGTCGGCAAAGGCGATGTCTTGGCGCGAGCGCGCCAGTTCGGCAAACTGGGTGAGCACGTCGTAAAGAAAGAAAGCCAGCCACACACTTTCGCCGCGTCCATCTTTGCCAACCATGTTCATGCCGTCATTCCAATCACCGCAACCGATCAGCGGCAGTCCGTGTTCGCCGAATTTCAAACCGCGCTCGATGGCGCGCACGCAATGTTGGTAAAGCGTGGCCGACTCTTCGGAGCGATTCGGCAAATCATAGTAAGCTTCCTCCTCTGGCTTGACCGGCCGGGCTTCCAGGAAGGGAATCTTTTCGTCGAGCACGCCGGTGTCCGCCACACACGAAACGTAACGGCAGGTCACGTAAGGCAACCACAGAAAGTCGTCGGAGAAATGCGTCCGCACGCCGCGTCCCGCCGGTGGATGCCACCAATGTTGCACGTCGCCTTCGCGGAATTGATGCGTGGCGGCGCGGAGCAAATGCTCGCGGGTGAGCGCCGGATCGGCATGCACCAGCGCCATCACGTCCTGCAACTGGTCGCGGAATCCGTAGGCGCCGCCGGATTGATAAAACCCCGTCCGGCCCCAGAGCCGGCAGCTCAAGGTCTGATACAACAGCCAGCCGTTCGCCATCACATTCACGGCGGGATCGGGGGTATCCACATTCACCGCGCCGAGGGTCCGGTTCCAATATTCCCAGACCCCTTCGAGCGCCACGCGGCTGGCGTCTTCCTGGCGAAAGCGCCGGATCAGATTCTGCACTTCAGCCGCGTTGCGACCCACCCCGAGGCGAAAACTCGTTTCTCGCTCCTGCCCATCCGGCAAATCGAAGGCGACTTGCACCGCGCCGCACGGATCCAGCCCCGCGCCGACTTTGCCGGAAAGGCGCGCGCGTTTCAGCGCCGCCGGCTGCGACAAGCTTCCGTTCCTGCCCAGAAATTCCTTTCTATCACCGGTGAGGGTGCGCGTCCCATCGTTGACATCGATGAACGCGATGCGATTGGGAAATTCCGTGTTGTAATAATTGCGCGCCAGCAACGCGCCGGTCTTGAGGTCCACTTCGGTTTGAACGTGCAGCAGGCTTTTCTGCCGCAGGTCGCCCAACACCCATTCCCAGTAACTCGTGACGGACAAGCGGCGTGGACGCCCCGAGACGTTGCGCAATTTCAAAACCGTGAATTTCACCGGGGCGTCCATCGCCACATAGACCCACAACTCGGAGGCGATGCCGTTTTCGACATGCTCGAACACGGTGTAGCCGAAACCGTGACGAATGACATAGGGCGTCGCACCGCGCGCGGGCAACGGCGTGGGCGACCAAAACTGTCCGGTCTGCTCATCGCGAATGTAGCAAGCCTCGCCCGTGGGATCTTGGACGGGATCGTTGCTCCAGGGCGTCAGCCGAAATTCATGGGCGTTCTCCACCCAGGTATAAGCCGCGCCGCTCTCGGAAATAACCGTCCCGAAATAGGGATTGGCCAGCACATTGACCCACGGCGCCGGCGTCATCTGGCCGTGCTGAAGGGTGATGACATATTCGTGGCCGTCGCGGGTAAAGCCGCCAAAGCCGTTCGGAAAAATCAACTCGCGTTGCGGGAGCGGCGTGGGTGAATCGGGCCACGCGGAGCGGGTGGGCGTCAGGGCCGGGACGTAGGGCTCCAAAACACTTCGATGTTCCAGTTGCTCCGTCAAAGTTCCCTTCTCATCGTCGAGGACAATCCGTGCCGCAGCCTGCAGCAGCACGAGATCGTCATGGGGAATTTGTTCGAGGCGCCGGACGAAGATGCCGCCCGGCTTGTCCAGCATTTGCGCTTCAATTCCGGACGAAATCAG
>DMQW01000462.1:3154-4038 GCA_003455565.1 Limisphaerales bacterium | reverse complement strand
CGAGATCTACACAGAGTAGATCGTCGGCAGCGTCAGATGTGTATAAGAGACAGCCGTAAAACCCAGCAGTGACGTTGCCGAAGAAGCCGGCTCCTGGAAACTTTCACCGAAGATCATCTGGCTGTAAAGGCCCCCGTATATCTCATGATTCACATCTTCAATACACGCCCCGGTCAGATAAAGCGAATTGGTGTGAAGCAGTTGATCCGCATGGATCGTGATGGTCGCCTCTTGCGCTTTTGTATTGGCCTGAAGGAAAACCATTGTGTAAACAACTGCCAGCATTAAAAGCGGTTTCATATTGGTATCACTTTGCAATTTATTGCGCCGATGAAGTCGGCACAGGAACGAACTAGGAGTTTCTACTTTAATTCAACCTCCCATTCGAAAATTCCACCCGACCAGGCCGGTTTTAATTGCACCTGTATCCGCAACGCGGTTGTTTTGACTGGCGTAAACGTCACTTCGTTGTAGCGGTCCAGCGCGACGCCGTAATTGCTTGGGTTTTCCACTGGCTTCCAATCATCTCCATTTTTGACCGGCTTCCAAGTATCTCCTTCTTTGTATAGGAGAGACCATTTCTCCGGCACATCGCACCCGCCATTCACAGGTCTGTCCGCAAACCAAAAAACACGCACTTTGCTAACCTTGGTTGCCTCCGGGAAATCGAGTTCAGCCCACTCGGTCGTTCCCTTATGGTCCCACCAGGAAAGCCGCGGCTGACTGGTATCACTGGATTTGGCGGGCACAATGCCGTCGTTAACCGCGTCCACCGAGTCAAGATGCCAGCAATGGGAAGCTGAGGCATGGTTCTGCGGGGCGGGCACCACCTTGTCAGGACTGGCCGGGAGCCAAACGCGCATGGAGGAAGGCGCGCGGTTGGC
>DMQW01000462.1:0-3088 GCA_003455565.1 Limisphaerales bacterium | reverse complement strand
ACTGTCCCCTCACAACTGTCACGCCACCGAGCAGATCCGGTTTGAATTCAGTCGTGAAAGTTGCTTCTGGAGGAACGACCAACTGCCGGATGCCTTCCGGGTTATCCACCGATTCCACGCAATACACGATGGGACCACGCATCAGCGTCACCAGGCCGCGATCCGCCTCGACCTGCGGATTCGCCCGCACCTGACGAACGGGCATTTCCAAGTTAAGTTCCACCACGTCATTCGACTGCCACTGACGATGCAGCCGCGCGTAACCGCGAACCATGTCCAGTTTTTCAACCGGCAGACCGTTAATTTTTAGCGTGGCAGCACCCTGATTTGGACGACCCACAATTTCATAAAGGTTGTTGGTTGAAGATGCCCCCTGACACCAGTCCGGAATACGAATGAACAAGTCGAATGCGGCTGGCTTTTCCGGAGCAATCGCAATTTTTATCTGACCGTCCCATGGATAGCGCGTGGTTTGCCTGAGTTTCACCTTGGTGTCACTGATGGTCAGAGTCGTATGACTGCCGACAAACTGGTTCACATAGACGGCATTTGAATCCTGCGCGTAAATGTAACCGGGCAAGCCGCCCATCAACTTGAGAAACATGGGCGGGCAACAGGGGCAAGGATGCCACGACCAACGCTCGTGCTGCGGGTCAGCTTCGAGCGGATTGTCATAAAAATAACTGTTCCCCTTTAAGCTGACACCGGCCAGCGCGCCGTTGAACAATTCCCGCTCCAGGGCATCAGCATACTTCGCATCGGCAAATGCCAGGTTCAGGTTCCGGTCAAAAAAACCGGCAGCGACAGCCGCACACGTTTCGGCATACGCGGTTTTATTGGGTAGATAGTAATCGGGACCGAATTTCTCATCGTTGCCCTCCGCTCCCACACCGCCGGTCACATACATGCGGCGCGAAGTCATGCTGTTCCAGAGCCGCTGCGCTTCGGTCAAATAGTCTGAACGATCCGACGCTTCGCCGGCGGCCACCAAGCCCGAGCACAACAACATGGCGCGCACTGCGTGACCTTCGATGGTTTGCTGCTGCAACACCGGAATCTCATCCTGATCGTAAGCGCCCATATCGGTGCGCCCCTCATGATGACCGCGCGCATCAATCCAAAACTCGGCCAATGCCAGATAGCTTTGTTCATCTACGGGCACCGACAGACGTGATTTGAGCTGCGGCTGCTCTTGAAACAACTGGTAAAGACCCACCAGTGCTTCCTCTGCCAGCGCATGACCGGGAATAATATTCTGTTTCGGCGAAGGTCCCATGATATCAGCCATGTAGTTTGCCAATTTCGTCGCGACTTGGAGTAATTCAATTTTTCCCGTGGCACGATAATAGTGCACGGCGGCATCAACCAGCGCTCCGTCATTGTAAAGATCATGTTGCCAGCGGTCATTGCCGCCATTACCACCCCAGCGATGATCCGGCTCTTTCAGTTGCGTGTAGGTGTTAAGATAACCATTGGTATCTCTGGCTGCTGCAGCGGCGATTCTCTGGGTGTAGCCATCCACGCGTGACTCGAGTTTTGGGTCTGGATGTGCCGCCATAAAATCCGCCGAAGCGCGAATCATCTCGTATATTAAACCGTCATACCAGGGCGGCCCGCCATGTTCGCCACCTTTGCCGTCGCGTATCTTGTCGAAATTCTCCAACGCGCCATCCTTCTCGAACTTATCAAAACAGTCCGAAATGGTTACCTGGTGCCAGACTTTGAACTTAGGCGACCAAAATTCATCATCGATTACCACCTGTTGAATCGGAACCGGGGTAAGACGATGAGGCGCGGTTTCCTGCGCCGGGAGAATGGCCGGAGCAAGGGCCGCGAATAAAATGAGGAGTGATAATTTCACAGGAGTTTTTTTGAGGCGGAGGCAATCAGTTGTTTAATTAAAGTTGGCGAAAGTTCTTGGAGCAAATCAACGACCAGACGGGCATTCGCAAGAGCTTGATGGGTGCGACCAGTGCTCGCAAGTCCGATACTAGCCATGCCACAGGTATTCGCGGCCGCAATTCCGGCCGGCGCGTCTTCGATGACAGCGCAAACATTTGGTGGGACCCCCAGACGCGAAGCTGCGACAAGAAAGACTTCTGGGTCGGGCTTGCCTTTGCGAACATCCCTGCCGGTCACAACCGCGCCAAACAGATGACGAACACCGAGCTTTCCCAACACAAGCTCAGCATTTTCCGGCGGGCCGGATGAGCCGATGGCCAAGGAAAATCCGTCGCGGCTTAGCGATGTGATTAATTCCTGCGCGCCGGGCATGGCAGGAAAATTAACGCTGATGGTATTGCGATAAAATGCTTCCCGTTTCTCGTCCAAGGCGGCAATTTGAGCATCGGTAAAACGGTTTTGACCCCATAGGATTGAAATCATTTCGCGGCTGGCGCGGCCAAATAATTCAGCAAAGCGCGACGCCTCAAAGGTGAGGTCCTCAGCCGAAGCCATGCTCTTCCATGCATCCAAATGCGCTGCATATGAATCAACGAGAACACCGTCCATGTCAAAAATCACGGCTGGCTGCATAGGGCTGGTTCTCCGTAGATGTGACGACCGATAATCTGATTCTGATAAGCCTCGTCGAGTTCGCAAAAATAGCCACTCCAGCCCCAGACACGCACAACGAGATTCTTGTGCTGTTCAGGATGCAACTGAGCATCTTTGAGGGACTCAACATTGAGAGTGTTGATCTGAAGTTGCTGGCAACCCACGGCGGCAAAAAGGCGGATCAGCAAGGCCACTTGGTGAACCGCCTCCGAATTTCGAAACACTGTGTCGGATACTTCCAATGTTAGAGGACCGCCATTGCAGATACGTTGATAGTCAATCTTGCTGTAACTCTTCAGGACGCTGAACGGTCCACGCACTCGCACACCGGGAGACGGGGCCAAACTAGAACTAAAAAAGCCGCCCTGTTTTCTCCCATCCGCAGTGGCTCCAACCACTGGCTCGGTCATCGCATCATGGCCTTGCGCCAGCCAGACATAGAACATTGCCGAACCACTACCAGGTCGGAAAATCCCACCACGCCCATTGTCTGTAATGGACTCGCAAGCGTCCGCAAAAAGATCGAATATTT
>DMQW01000056.1 GCA_003455565.1 Limisphaerales bacterium | reverse complement strand
GTATAAGAGACAGCCTCCATTGAAGCCTGTTTCACCTCGGCTTCACTTGCCGGGCCGATTTTACTCCCGGCGCGTTCAAGTCCACCGGCGACTTCTCCGCTCCATCAGGTTTCGGCTGGTCTGACGCTGAAGGCAACTGTAGATAGGCGATGGCATCCATGATGGCTACCTTTTCGCGGGGATTCTTGAGATGATCGAGTGCAGAAGTCAAGTAAGGGATTATGTTCGTGTCGCCAACATGAACCGCCGCCTCCCGCGCCGCCGTGCGAACCTCATCGTCCTCATTCTCCAGTCGGCTCGCAATGGCGTGTATCGCCCCAGCAGAATCATTATTTCCGGAAACAAGCGCATCGCTGATTGCATCAAGATCTTTTTCCTTCTGGCCAGCACGGTCTTCAGCCGGAGTCGTGGCTATGATGTTGGTTTCCGCCGGTTCGACTTTTGGCTGGAGCGGCTTGACTTCGGGCTGCGTGATAGGCGGCGGATTAGTCAATTCAACTGGGGTTGCTCTTGATTCGGCAATTGGCTCTACAGGCTCCGGCCGATTTAATAACCCATGCAACAGCCCTACCAAAACCAAGACTCCGGTCCCCAATAGAAGGGTGATAATGACTATTTTTGGTCTCATGCTGGTATTTGAAACAAAAAATCAATCCGAGGCAGGACTGCCTCGGATTGAAATTAGCAACTATTGCTTTTTGTCAATAATCCGTGTCCAACAATTTAAAATATGCACGGAAGCGGGACTTTCGTGTTGTCAGTTTCAGTGATCTTGACCGAACCAGCCAATACACCGCAATACGGTTCGCGACCAAAGCCGTTAGCCTGAGACATGGTCATTATGCCCCAAATTGAACCAAGACCATTCACAGTTTTATATTTCCATGGATAAGACACCACGCCACTCACAACAAACGTCAACTCATCTGCGGAGTTAACCGAGTTAACACCATACGGGTATTCACCATTCTCATTAAATTCCAAGCCAAGATATTGGTTTTCATTGGCAACATTATTGAACTTGAGCGTGAAATACCAACGGGTTGTTCCTGAACCTTTGAGACCACAATCCCTGCCATTGGCAATACAAATATCACCAGAGGTGCCGCCGACGGTTTGAGCAGTGCCAGAAGTCACGCGATCAACCGTGTCCCAGCAAAAATAGCAGGAAGCTTCCTCAAAAGAGAAGAACGCACTCACGTCCAAACAAGCAAGATTGGGATTGCCGTTGCTAGGATCCGAAATACGCACCGTAGCTTTAGGCCACAGATACGAGGGAACCGAAGCAGGGTCTGTGGTTTCAGAATAATCAACCCAATCGATTTGCTGTTCATTGGGCCAAGCCCCGAAGGTGAGATCATAATAAGCATTCACCTCGGTTCCTCCAATCAAATCGTCTGGAGCATTGAAGGTGTCGGGAGGAGCCGAGTCGTTTTCGCACGCAAGATACGGCGGATAAGCCGGGTTAGGAAGATCGTTGTCATAGTTCACAACTGCCAATTGAGCCTTTGATGTGAACGTAACGCCCAGCGCTTTGCCGATGGCATTAATGACCCTCTTGTTGTCAATCTTCTCAGTCCCAGTTACATACTTCACAGTGTTTTGGCAGTCTTTCAATTCGCAAGCCGATGATTGCGATTGCGCCCCGTTTAGATAAACGTAGTGTTGGTATGTGTCAGTCAAGGCAAAGGTGAGCACGCCCACCTTGCCGACCGCAGTCGCCGCACTGGCAACTTGGCTTCCGATGCTTGCCGATATGACAAGCGCTGCTAGTAATATTGTTTTTTTCATAGTTTGTCCGTTTATGTTCTTTTGTTTTAATTGTGCACTGTTCCACCTGATGTGCCCCTTTTGGGGGCTGCATTTATTTAAAAATACACAGTCACCAAACGAGCGTCAACCACTATTTTTACTTTTTTTTGTTTATGTTTCTCGTTGTTTTGCCCGACGCACACCCCGCATTCGGAGCATCACTTGCGTCACTTCTACAGGATCGTAAAGGTCCCGTCAACCACTTTTTTTGGTGTTTCTTAACCGTATCCATGCAATTGAAGATGGGTTCAACCACGGATGGACGCTGATAGGCACGGATTCCAAGACGATTTTCCAGTGCGAACCGCAAAGCACAAAACGGTGAATCTTGAAGGCCGGCACCACAATTCCCTCAACACGCCCTATTCCCACCAGCCGCGCCTGAGTAAAACCCGCCCACGATAAGGCCGGATGAAGCCCCAGAGTTGGCGCAGAAAGCCGGTCATGCGTTCTTATTTTTTGGCGGCTGGCGGCAGAAAGCGAAAGTTTTTCTTGCGTTGCGGTGACACTCCTTTTTCTGGAAAATTTCCGCGCGCCAAGCTTCAGTCTCCGCGTCCGCAGGAAATTTCGTTGGCACTTGGGCGTCCGTCTGGCATTTTTATAGGTGTCACGAGCGCATGAACCCACTTGCAGAAATCTCACTGGTCATCCCGGTTTTCAACCAGTTGGCCTACACGGTTAATTGCGTGGAAAGCCTCAACCGCGCCGGCATTGGCGACGCGCAAATCATCGTGGTCAACAACGCCTCAACCGATGGCACGGCTGAATTTCTGGCGGCACATCCAGAAATCCGCGTCGTCAGCAACGAAACCAATATCGGTTGTGGCCCGGCCTGGACGCAGGGAGCGCGGCTTTCCAGCGCGGAATGGACGGTGGTATTGAACAACGACGTGCTCATCCCCGCCGGCTGCCTCGAAGGACTGATCAGTTTTGCCGTTGAAAATAAATATGATGTCGTATGCCCGGCCATGCGCGAGGGCGACGCGGATTATGACTGGCAATCCCATGCCGCAGAATTCATGAAAAAAATGAAGGACGTCCGCCGGGAAGACATTGCGCATGGGGTCTGTTTCATGATTCACCGCAAGGTTTTTGAGACGATCGGTTACTTCAATAATTTTGGCGGTTACGAGGATGACGATTTTTTCCGCCGCGCCCGCCAGGCCGGATTCCGGCTGGCCATCACTGGCCGCGCGTTTCTGCATCACTTCGGTTCCGTCACGCAAAAAGGCATGAAATTCAAGGGTGTGATGAACCGGGAGCACCGCTTGCGCTATCGCAAGGCCATCGGCCAGACTTGGCTCGAGCGCAAAATCCATCAGCTAAATCAGGACCTTCGCAGCCGGTGGTGGAAGCAGTCGGAGCGGCGGCATTTTGGAAATACTTTGAAAGAGCGGCGGGTCGGCGGGGTGGTCGAGTATTGTTGATTTGCCAGCCAAGAGATAACAAACTGTTTCTGCAAATGATTCCCATCTCCGTATGCATGATTGCCGGGAACGAAGCCGCACGCATCCGCCGGGCGCTGGAAAGCGTTGCCGGCTGGGCGGCGGAAATCGTCATTGTCATCAATGACGACGTGACCGACGGCACAGACAAGATCGCCGCCGGATTCGGCGCAAAAATCTTCCGCGAGGCCTGGAAAGGATTCGGGCCACAGAAGCAATCGGCGGTGGAAAAATGCACGCAACCCTGGATGTTGAATCTGGACGCTGATGAAGCCGTCTCCCCAGAACTGCGGCTGGAAATCACCAGCCTGCTGTCCGACGAAAGCCGGAGCCACGCGCACGCGGCCTATAGTTTTCCCCGGTGCACCTTTTACTGCGGACGCTGGATCCGGCATGGTGACTGGTATCCCGACCGCCAGATTCGCCTGTGGCAGCAGGGGCGGGCGCGTTGGTCCGCAGCCATGGTTCACGAAAAACTGAAGGTGGCGGGAACGATCGGCCGGCTGCGCAGCGAGCTCCTCCATTTCAGCATGGACAACCTAAACCATCACGTCCGCAAAATGATGGGCTACAGCGATATTTTTGCGAACCAGCAAGCCGGGCGCAAAATCGGCGCGCTGGAACTGGGGTTCCGCCCGTGGTGGCGTTTCGTGCGCAGCTACATTTTGCGGCGTGGTTTTCTGGACGGCTGGCAGGGATACGCCGTGGCGCGGCTGGCCGCCCAAGAGGTTTTTCTGCGTTACGCAAAAATCCGCGAGGCCCAAGTCCCGGCGGCAAAATCCGCAGGAGAATCGGGTTCATAATTTGATGCGCGAACTCAAAAACATCCTGCTCATCCGGCTCAAATCCATTGGCGACGTGGTCTTCACCCTGCCCGCCGTTAACGTCATCCGCGACAATTTTCCCGCCGCCAAAATCACTTTTCTCACCTCGAAGGAAAATGCTCCGTTGCTGGCCGGATTCCGTGAGGTCAATGAAGTCATCCGGCTCGACCGCACGGCGTTTCGGGGCGCCAATCCGCTAAAGGTCATCCCCCAATTTTTCGGACTGCTGCGCCACCTGCGTGCAGGAAAATTTGATCTGGTTGTGGACTTTCAAGGCTACGGTGAAACCGCCTGGCTCGCGCGACTCACCGGCGCGCCACAACGCTGGGGCAGCGTCTATGGCAAAGGCCGCAAATGGGCTTACACGCTCGGAGTCGTGCGCGACGACGCGCTTCACCACGCGGATCGCAGCCTCGCCATCCTACTCGCCGGCGGCTTAAAAATTGGCGCGGTTCGCAACGAATTTGTCCTGCCGGAAGCGGCCGTTAATGACGCCCGCGCCTGGTTTGCAGACCAGCGGCTTGATTTGACAAAACCGGCAATCTATTTTCAACCGTTCACCAGCACGCCACACAAGAACTGGCCGTTTGAAAATTATCTCGTGCTTGCAAACCATTGGCGCGCACACGGCGTGCAGGTTATCATTGGCGGCGGCCCGGCGGACCAGCCGCTGCTGGATCAGGCCCGGAGTCTGGGCTTCGCCGTTCCCGACCGCCTGCCGAGACTGACTGATGCCGGGCTGATGAAACTGTCAACCTTGATCGTCGGCGGCGACACTGGGTTCATGCATCTGGCAGTCGCAATGGGAAAACGCGTGGTCATGTTGATGAATTTTCAGGTTTCGAGCAACGCCGTGCCCTTCAGGCATCCTGGATGGATTGTCGCTCCGCCAGCCGGTTCGCCGCTCGCGGAAGTCGCGCCGGAAAAAATGATTGATGCCGTCGGCTCGGCGCTGGCTGCTGTGCGGCCTGGAAATTGAAATGAAGAACTCGCTCATCAACGCAGAAGAGATCGTGCAATTACAAATTGAGTGGACGCACCGCTGGCATGAAGCGCCGACGCCGCCAAAGACCGTCGAGCCTTGGGTTGCGATTGAGCGTAACCACCGGATGAATTTCGACCTGTGGCACGCAGAAGACATGGCACGGCGCGATGACCTCGGCCCGGCCAGCGTGCGCGACGCCAAACGCACCATTGACCGCTGTAACCAGTTGCGCAACGACGCCATTGAACAGTTTGATGTCCGGCTGTTGGGCCAGCTTCCGCCCGCCGGCTCCGATGCCGCGCTCCATTCCGAGACGCCCGGCATGATCGTTGACCGTCTTTCAATCATGGCGCTGAAGATTTATCATATGCACATCGAGGCGGCACGCGAATCAGCGGACGATGAGCACCGCCGAAAATGTTCCCACAAATGCGCGGCGCTGAAGGAACAGCACGATGACTTGAAAAGATGCCTTCAAGTCCTGATGGACGAGCTGCAATCCGGTGCGCGCCAGTGCAAGCTCTATCGTCAGTTCAAAATGTATAACGATGCCAGGCTCAATCCCCAGCTCTACCAAAAACCAACCAGATCCTGATTATGGTTTGTTTAAAAGTAAATTGCCGGTCAAAAAAATCGGATCGTGTAAAAACCATGTTGAAATGAAAATCGCCATACTCATCAGGCGATACATCACCACCGGCGGGGCGGAACGCTACGCGGTGGAAGTTGCCCGTCGTTTGGCGGAAAAGCATGAGGTGCATGTGTTCACCCGAGAATGGGATCATGAACCACAAGAAATGGAACTACATCGCGTTTCGCAACCTTTCAAAAAACCGGGTTATATTGACCGCTGGTGGTTTTCGTGGCGCACTTCTCAAATGACCAAAGGGTTTGATGTGGTCTATTCTATCGAGACGGTGACTCGATTTGACGCGATGAGCATTCAAAGTAGAAATTTTACAAGCGGATTATGGGGAACCGAAAGAAGG
>DMQW01000141.1:5188-5919 GCA_003455565.1 Limisphaerales bacterium | reverse complement strand
CGGCGTTGGATGTTGGTTGTTGGATGTTTTCCGTTTTCATTTCAACGGATTGTGGTTCACGCGCCGAACTTGTCGAACATCTTCGCGTTCGCCTGCATCAGGCGGATCATGAATTTCGCCTGGAAGACGCCGAGCGAACCGCTGTTCGCGCCGGTTTCGGTGAAGCGTTCGAGCTTGTCCGAACCGCTCGCGGCGGAGTGGATCATCACCGGCTGCGGATGCCACGAATGACCGTGCAACGCGCACGGCGTCGAGTGATCGCCGGTGACGACGAACACGTCCGGTTTTTTCTTCAAAAGGATCGGCAGCGCGGCGTCGAAATCTTCGATGGCTTTTTTCTTTGCGGCGAAATTTCCATCTTCGCCGTATTTGTCCGTGTATTTGTAATGGATGAAAAAGAAATCGAAGTTGTCGTATTCCTTCAGGTAACGCTCGAACTGTTCCTTGATGGTCTGCGGCCCTTCGATTTTTTCCATGCCGACGAGCTGCGCGAGGCCTTTATACATCGGATAAACCGCGAGGCACGCGGGCTTGAGCAGATAGCGCTCCTCGAATAACGGAATGTGCGGCTGATGCGCGATACCGCGCATGAGAAAACCGTTCGCCGGTTTTTCTTTTGCCAGAATCGGCAGCGCGGCCTTGTAAAAATCCGCGATGAGCGCGGCCATTTTTTTCTGGCCGGCATTGTTCTCGTCGCGCGGATGAACCGTTGGTATCGGAAAACCTTCGCG
>DMQW01000141.1:1951-4995 GCA_003455565.1 Limisphaerales bacterium | reverse complement strand
CAAACATCGCCGGGTTTCAATTCCAGTCCGAGGCCGAGCGCCTCGATGACGCCGCGACCGACCTGGAATTCCAGCGGGTCGTAGCCGAACAGTCCGAGATGGCCGGGACCGCTGCCGGGCGTGATGCCGGGCGCGACGGGAATCATGCGGCCTTGCGCGGAATCCTTCGCGATCTTGTCGAGGTTCGGCGTCGTCGCGGCTTCGAGCGGCGTGAGATAATTCTGCTCCTTCGTCGCGATGTCGCCGAGGCCGTCGAGCACGACTAGGACGTGTTTCGTTTTGGTTTTAAGTGTCAGTTCCGAGTAAAGTGCGTCTAAATTCATGCGCTGAGTTTGCGGCCAAACCCGCCGCGAATCAATGCGATTCCATTTTGCACCGCGTGAAATCGCTGACATTATTTTGCCAGCGATGAACCAACTGATGTTGCATGAATTTCACCAAAGCCTCGGTGCGCGGTTCGCGGAATTGAACGGCGCGCAGATCGTGAACGACTACGGCGACTGGCTGGCCGAACACGCCGCGCTCCGCGAAACGGCTGGCGTGATCGATTTAAGTTTTCGCTCGCGCATCTGTCTTGTTGGTGCCGACCGCGCGCGGTTTTTGCACGGGCAGGTGACGAACGACGTGAAAAAACTCCGCGTCGGCGAAGGTTGCTACGCCGCCATCACCACCGCCAAAGGGAAAATGGAGAGCGACCTGAACATTTTCAGTCTCGCGGATGAACTGCTTTTGGATTTCGAGCCAGGTCTGACCGAAAAGGTTTCGCAACGGCTGGAAAAATTTATCGTCGCCGATGACGTGCAAATCGTGGACGCCGCGCCGCACTACGGTTTGTTGAGCGTGCAAGGGCCGAAGGCGGCGGAGGTCGTTCGTGCGCTGGGGTTGTTTGGAGTTCCGCCTCCAGGCGGTTCCCCCGAAGCAACCCCAAGCCGCGTGAACGCGGAACTCCCAACCGGGCCGCTCGGCTTGTTGAAAATTTCCGACGCCCCGCTCGGCGAAATTTATCTGACGAACAACGCGCGGCTCTTATTTTGTAGGAGCCGAGGTGACGAGGCTCAAATTAAAGAAAAGTCAGAGTCTCCTCACGTCGTCGCCTACAATTTAGAAAACGTCGGCTTCGATTTATTCGTCCCGAACAACTCCCTCGGCACGGTGGCGGACAAATTGATTGCCGCCGCGAAAGCCGTTGGCGGGCGCGCGTGCGGCTGGCAGGCGTTTGAGACCGCGCGCATCGAGGCGGGCATTCCGCGATTCGGCGCGGACATGGACGAGACGAACATCCCGCTCGAATGTGGCATCGAGAGCCGCGCCGTGACTTACAACAAAGGCTGTTACATCGGGCAGGAAGTCATCAACCGCATCCACAGCGTCGGCCACGTCAACCGCGAACTGCGCGGCTTGCGCCTGGCGGATGATTTGAAAACCTTGCCGCAGCGCGGCGACAAACTGTTTCACGCGGGCAAGGAAGTCGGCTACGTGACCAGCGCGGTGAAATCGCCGTCGCTCAACGCGAACATCGCGCTCGGCTATGTGCGCCGAGAAGTAAATCAAATCGGAAACGAACTGACGTTGCAAGGCACGGGCGAAAGTCCGGCGAAAATTGCGGATCTGCCGTTTGTGAAATAATTCCGCGATGCCCGCTCATTGCAAAACGGCCGCTTGCAAACAAAATAAACAAGACGTAGTGTTTTGCCATGACAGTTGCGCTGGCCACAGACGTTGAAGATTTCTTGCAGAATCAAGTGCGCTCCGGTGTCTGCGCCGATGCCAGCGCACTGGTCAACGACCTCGTCCGCTCTCTCCGCGAACAACAGCGAAAACCCTTCGACCTCACGCCCGAACTCGAAGCGTGGCTGCTCGAAGCGGCGGACAAACCCACGACTCCGCTGACCAAATCAGACTTCGCCGCCATCCGCGAACGGGTGCGCGCCAAAACCGTCGCCGCATGAGCGCGCGCAAGTCCGACGATTTCATCGCGGACGTGGAAGTCCAGATCGAATGGTATGCGGTCAACGCAAACTGGGAAATCGCCGACCGCTACCTCGCCGCCGTCGAAGCCGCCTGTCAGTTGCTCGTGCAACATCCGCTGCTTGGCCCGGTCGCGGGATTTTCTCATCCCCGTTTGCGCGGCTGGCGGTTCATCGTCGTTTTCCGTCCATTTCAAAAGCACATTCTCTTTTACGAAATAGATGGTGATGACATTTTGCTGCGCCGCGCCCTGCACGGCCACCGGGATTTGCCGCGACGACTGGTCGAACCGCCGGAAACGAACTGACGTTACGGACGGCGGCGGGTAAAAGCCCGGCGAAAATTATGGAGTTGCCGTTTGTGAAATGACGCGGCCAAAGTGACTTGCAAAAAATAATTTTTACCGGATAATAAAACCATGAGCAAGACGCTGCATGAAATCGAAGAGGCGATTGAAACTCTGCCTTTGCCGGAGCGACTCCAGCTTTACAAGGATATGCCGCAATTGATTGGGCGCAACGCCGAAGACCTCGACTGGCAGCGGCTGGGACTTGAGAATTTTTTCCAGGATGACTCGCCGGATGACAAGGTTTATGACTCCATTTAAGGTCGGCGACGTTGTCTCGGTCGAATTTCCCTTTTCAGATTTTCAAACTTACAAGCGGCGTCCCGGCCTTGTGCTGGTCAGCGGCGAAATGGATTTGCTCGTCGCCCGCCTCACCACGCATCCGCCGCGCGAACCTTCCGACGTCGCGCTGAAACACTGGTCTGAAATTGGTTTGCCACGCGCGTCCACCATCCGCCTGACAAAACTCGTCACGATTGACCACCGGCTCGTCCATCACAAAATCGGGCGCTTGCATTCTGACGATGGCCGCGCCGTCGTGCAGGCTTGGCAACAAATGACAGCCGCGCTCGCCGCTGAATTGTTGAAGTGAGCAGGGTGCTGGCAGAAAATCGCGCTTGTCGTCGGGGCATTTGGAGTTACAGTTTCAGCAGCCATGAAAACGCTTTCGGCAAGGCGTAAATTATTTTGTTGTTTTAGAAACATCTCTGCTGGCCTGATTAATAATATC
>DMQW01000141.1:0-1854 GCA_003455565.1 Limisphaerales bacterium | reverse complement strand
GCTGGCCTGATTAATAATATCACCAAGAGGAATGCCAAGCGCATTGCTGATTCGCAGCAACGTATCCAAATTTGGAATTCTCATTTCCCTTTCCACATAACTTATAGCCTGCTGCGAAAGACCGGTCTTTACGCCAAGCATAGTCATCGAAATTCCGCGCTTAATCCGTTCCTCGCGCAATTTTTTACAAATGCGGGAACGAACGGCCTGCCGATGTTTGTCCGATGACACAGGCCAGCTTTACAAAATAAGGCAGTTGACATCGCTGCGAACAATTGTTAGGTGTTGTCCGCTTTCATGAAATTTGAACGACAAGGGTTTTGCAAAGATGCCTTTTCAAAGGTTTTTGAAAAGTTTGGGGCTGTTTTATTTTTAGCGGTCTTCTTTGGCTTGTCGTTTGAGCCTGGAAATGTCTGCGGTGAAGAACCGACCAACGCGATTGCTCAAGTTAAAGTCTTTTTAGAAAATCCTCCCGCAGTGCAAAATATGGTGTTCGGTCAGCCGTATAAAGAGACGAGGGATAAGACTGGGTTTCATGGTATGGCAACATTATTTAGCGCGAGTTTTCAAGGCGATTGTTTTGCTCTGGCCACGTTAAAAACTCCTGATGAAATTCCGCAGATGACCCTCGGCACGCTGGGCATAGTTGGGAAAGATCATTCTTTTCGTTGGGGAATAATCGGGATGACCTTATATCGCGGATCCACCAACGGTTCTGAAACCGACCCTCACGATTCGGCGGTGCAATTTTCTGAATCATTGGAACCAACGCTTAACAAGCCCATGAATTTGGGAATTTCTCAAGCCATGCCGGGAACCATTCATGTTTCCGCCAATGGCGATTTTGAAGCCCGGCTGGCTGATTACATTCCCAATTGGGGCAAAGAAACCAACAAAGAAGCCAAATTAGAAGGGCGATTCATTTTTTCACAGGAGGGTTTGCTTGATGAAGCCGTCTGGCATCCGGTTTCAGTGCCGGGATTTGTCTTTCATATAAAATACTTTTACAAAGATAAAACCAAGTTTCCGCCATCAAGCTGGGTTGAGTCGGCGGTGCGCGACGGCATAAATCTTGTCCCCGAGTCCTTTGAAATATACAAATTTGAAGTCGCTACTTCCGAATTGCCGGACAGTTTTTTCCTGCCGGAACGGTTTATGGGCGGCAATAAAACCAATCTGCCACCTGTCGGCCCAATTGTCCTAACCCGATCAAACGGCCAAACTCTCTGGCTGCAAAATGGAAAATTTCAAAAGACGAACATACAAGGATCATTTGAAGAATCATCTCGATCTTTATGGATGGTCAGAATTATTTTAGGTGTTATTGCTTTGGGAGGTCCTGTGATAATAATCTGGAGCGCCCTCGCGCGTGCGAGACGGCGCAAATAAAACAAGTCACTACTCCCAATTCAAAAGAAAGGAAAAACATGAAAACAAAACTAGCCATTATGATAGCTGTCAGCCTTATGAGCATAAACGGAGCGTTCGCTTGCATACATTCAGTTTTAGTAGCTTGCGACACCACAGTTCCCGCAGAACCTGATCCTTATTGCACAGGGGGATTTTGCACAAATTGCAAAACAACCGATGGCAATTTTCTTCAAACTGTATTGGACGAATCACCGGGATATGCTTCAAGAACTGACTATGCCGCATGGTGCAATAAAGTGACGACGTGCCTAGATTGTAAGAATGAGACTATTACATTTCCCCAAGGCTATCAACCGGCCAATGCGTATTACGCATCAGGCAATAGCTGTAATTAATAATTCCCTTTGATTCAGCAACCGTAATTGCACGAAATTTTCTCGCGCTCCATGCGTTTTGCGGATTTACTTTCCGCCGCATGAAACA
>DMQW01000187.1 GCA_003455565.1 Limisphaerales bacterium | reverse complement strand
ATCGCCATGCCGAGCCGCTGCTTGAGCTCGCTCAACAAATCCAGAATCTGCGCCTGGATCGTCACGTCGAGCGCGGTGGTCGGTTCGTCGGCGACGAGCAGTTTGGGTTCGCTCGCCAGCGCCATGGCGATCATCACGCGCTGCTGCATCCCGCCGGACATCTCGAACGGATAATTTTTGATGCGCGATTCCGGCGCGGGAATGCCGACGAGTTTTAACAGGCGGATGACTTCGGCGTCGTTCGCTTTTTCCGGCTGGTGCAGCGTGAGCGATTCCTTGATTTGTTTGCCGATGCGAATGACGGGATTCAGCGATGCGCCGGGTTCTTGAAAAACGTAGCTGACCACGCCGCCGCGAATGTCGCAGAGTTCGCGCGGCGACATTTTCAAAGTATCGCGGCCGTTCAGAAAAATTTCTCCGCCGACGTAATTGGCGGGCGGCACCGGCACGAGGCGCGCGATGGACTGGGCGGTGATGCTTTTGCCGCAGCCGCTTTCGCCGACGAGGCAGACGGTTTCGCCCGCGCCAATGTTGAGCGAAACGCCGTCCACGGCGCGCAGCGCATCCGCGCCGGTGCCGAAATCGAGTTGTAAATTTTTGATTTCGAGCAGGTTCATGGCGGGGACTGGCGGCTAAAATCAGCGTTCAATACACGCCGAAAATCCGGCCCAATAAATCTAGTGTGCCATAAGTAACGAGGCTGAGCGTTTGCCGAAAAACTGGAATTTGCAGCAGGACGATCAAGATGATAAATCCGAAACGCGCGAAGTTTGCGTAAGTTTCGTAGCTCATGTTCGTCACATTGCGCAGGACGTGCGAGCCATCAAGCGGCGGGATGGGAATCAAATTGAAGAAGCAGAGCAGGAGGCTCAACGCGGCCGCCTCCATAAAAAGTTCTGCGGCATCAGTGGAATGAAAAATTAAACCGACGCGAGCGAACGCCACAAGCACTACTGCCAGAATCAGATTCATCGCCGGGCCGGCCATGGCGATGAGAATGTCGTCGCGTCGGGGATGGCCCAGGTTATTGGGGTTGAACGGCACCGGTTTCGCCCAGCCGATGATAAAACGTCCCAGACTTGCCGGCAGAAAAATCATCAGCAACGGCAGGGCCACCGTGCCGATGGGATCAATGTGCACCAGGGGATTCAGCGAGAGACGGCCTTGCAGACGCGCGGTGTCGTCGCCGCATTTCCACGCCGTCCACGCGTGGGCGAATTCGTGGAAGGTCAGCAGCGAAACCAGCATCAAATACATGATCAGCCCGTCGGCAATGTTGTCCATGGCCGGAATTTAACCAGCGGCTTACTGCGAGTCGAGGCTGGACGCGGGGCGGAATTTTTTTAAGACTGGCGGCAACAAAATTTAATTATGCCATTACTTGAAGGAAAAACTGGAATCGTCTTCGGGGTCGCCAACAAACGCTCCATCGCCTGGGCCATCGCGCAGGCGTGGGCCAAGGAAGGCGCAAAACTCGCGTTCACCTTTCAAGGCGAACGGGTGAAGGAAAATGTCGAGGAACTCGCCGGCACGTTCGGTGCGGACACTTTGATTTTGCCATGCGACGTGACGAAGGACGACGAAATCGCGAACGTCTTCAAAACCGTCGGCGATAAATTTGGCAAACTGGATTTGCTGCTGCACTCCGTTGCCTACGCGCCGAAAGATGCGCTTGAAGGCTTGTTCGTGAACACCAGCCGCGAAGCTTTTCGCATCGCGCATGACGTGAGCGCGTATTCGCTCGTCGCGCTCGCCCGCGCCGCTGCGCCGCTGATGACCGATGGCGGCAGCATCATTGGCATGAGTTATTACGGCGCGGAAAAAGTTGTGCCGCATTACAACGTCATGGGCGTCGCGAAAGCCGCGCTCGAAGCCAGCACGCGTTATCTCGCCTACGATCTGGGTCCGAAGAAAATTCGCGTGAACTGCATCAGCGCCGGCCCGGTCAACACGCTCGCTGCGCGCGGCATCAGCGGTTTTGGCGAAATGATTAAAACTTACGAAGCCCGGTCGCCGCTCAAACGCAACGTCCTTCCCGACGAACTCGGCGCGACCGGCACGTTCCTCGCCAGCGACGGCGCGGCGGCGATCACCGGCCAGGTTCTCTATGTGGACTGCGGCTATCAGATCATGGGCATGTGACCGTTCTCAAACCTGCTGGCAAAGGAAAACCGCTTCCTCCGCCGATTTCGTCAGCCATTGCGCGCGCACGGTCAGGCCGTGGCGCGCGAGGTTTTTTTGGACCAGCTCCGGCGTGTAGCGATACGAAAAGAATAGCTGGATGCTTTCACTGCTGCGGAACTTGAATTCCTCCGTCTCCACCGCGATGCGGCAGTCGCGCGTGAAATGAAACCGCGCCAGCACGCGTTGCAAATGCGCTGCGCCGGTCTCAATCGTGAAGCGCAGTTCACCGTCGCCATTTTCCACGCCGAGGTTGAGCAGGAACGCCATCAGCCAGTCACGCGTGAGGGCGTTGTCGTATTGCGGAAAAATCTTTTTCATGCCGGCGGCGTAATCCGCGCCGGGCGCGAGGTTGGCGCTGAACAATAAAAAATCCTGGGGACGCACGAGCGCGGCGAGTTTCGGCAAAATTTCCTCCGGCTCGAAGTTCGGGATCATGCCTAAAAAAGTGACGAGGGACGGGTGACGAGTGGCCAGTGCGGCAG
>DMQW01000254.1 GCA_003455565.1 Limisphaerales bacterium | reverse complement strand
GAATTGCCGTGCTTGCTCCGGCGCGTGGACTGGTCTTCGAGCCGCGCGGCGATGTATTTATCTTCGTAGCCGACGACGCATTTGCCGACGACGGCTTTCTGGTATTTGGCAAACAACCCGGCATCACCGACGATGAGCCGCGATTCGATGAGCGACGTTTTGGACAGCATGTCCGTGTTCGCAACCTTCACGCAATCCTCGAGATCGCGCACCGAGTAGCCGACTTTCAGGCCGATGTCCCAGAGCGGATACAGCACGCCGTCAATCAGCTTGGCCAGATACGGCAACGGTTTGCCCGCCGCGACTTGGCCGTCGTGCAGAAACATGAAATCAATGTCGCTGTGCGGATTCAATTCCGCGCGACCGTAACCGCCGATGGCCACGAGCGCCATGTTGGGAAATTCTTTTTGCGCCTGCGCCGACAAGTTTTGTTTCGCTGATTCCCAGAGATGCCGCAGCAGCGCGTCGAGAATCGCCGCGCGGCCCTGGCAGATTTCGCGCCCGCCCGCGCCCGCGCGATGCTCCATCTTGAGCCGGTGCGATTCGACCTTCAGAAAATTTTTATAGCGCGCAAGTTTTTCCGCCGGGGCGGCGTTCGGCGAAAATTCCAGCCGCGCGGCGGCGGCGGCCTCGATTTTTTTGAGCAGATCCTGCACGGGCGCATAAACTGCGGGTAAAATGATTTTAAGGCAAGCGCCGCCAGCGCGGATTTTGTCTTAATCCTAATCTTAATCTCCCCGTTGCAGATTATGATCAAGCGTCGGATTAAGCTCATGACGATGACGAAACCTTGTCGCAGGCGCGGGGTTGGTTAGACTTCCCTGACAATGCCGGTTGAACTCGATCCTGATGCCGCCCTGATGCTGCGCGTGAAACGCGGCGACCGTGCGGCGTTTGCCGGACTGGTCGAGAAATACAAGCAGCCCGTGATGAATTTTGTTTTTCGCACGCTGCGCGACGAAATCGAAGCCGAAGATCTGGCGCAAAATGTTTTCCTGCAAGTCTACAAATCCCGCGCCCGTTACGAACGCACCGCGAAATTTTCCACCTGGCTGTTCACCATCGCGCGGAATTTGTGCCTGAACGAAATCCGCCGCCGCTCGCGGCATCCCGCCGAATCGCTCGAAGAAACACACGCCGAACACGACGACCAGCCGCAGCGGCAATACGAGGACAAAAAAGTTTTTCTGCCGACGGAAAATGTCTTGCACGGCGAACTCGCCAAAAAAATCGAGGAAGCGCTCGCCGGATTGCCGGAGAACCAGCGCACCGCCATCTTGCTCTGCCGGCAGGACGAATTGAGCTACGAAGAAATCGCCGAGGTTTTGGACTGCTCGCTGTCCGCCACGAAATCGCTCATCCATCGCGGCCGCGAAACGCTCAAGGAAAAGCTCAAGCCGTATCTGCAGACCGGCGAATGGACGGATTGAAATTCAAGCCCGCAAAAATTTTCCCACGAAGTCAGATGGCGAAACCGCTTTGATGCGCGAAAGTTTGTAATCCTTCACGTTGCGTGTCACGATGAAGTCAGCTTCAAATTGTCTGGCGCAGACGCGAAACGCTGAAGGAAAAGTTCGTCCATTTCCGCGCGCCGACGATTGGAGCGAATGAATGACGGTTTGATTACGTTGCGGCCAGGCGGACCGGCAGGGCATTGACGCTTTTGCCGGTCGCCCGAAAAACCGCGTTGGCGACGGCGGGCGCGATGACGATGATGGGTGTTTCGCCCGCGCCGGCGGAAGGCAGGTCCGGCCGGTCAACCAGATGCACATCCAGTTCCGGCAGGTCATCGAAACGCGGCACCCGATATTTTCCAAAGGAAGCATTGGTGATCTGGCCGTTCTCGAATTGCATCTCTTCGCGCAACGCCGCGCCAAGTCCCATGATGATGCCGCCTTGCACCTGCGAAAGCAGGTTCGCCGGATTCAAAATCTTGCCGCACTCGAAAGCCTGGCAGACACGGGTGACCCTGATTTTATTTTCCTTGCGGTCAATTTCAACTTCCACGCACGCAGCAACGAACGAACCTTTTTCCGTCCCGCACGCCAGACCGACGCTGATGTTCGGGGCTTTTTTCTTCACGCGCGCCGGCCAATCAAATTCCTTCGCCGCCCTTTCGAGAACGGCGCGCAACCGGGGATTCTCAAGATGCGCGAGCCGGAATTCCAACGGATCCGTGCCAGCGGCGGCGGCAATTTCATCCATGAAAACTTCGCGGGCAAAGTTGTTCGCCGTCGAAGCCAAAGCGCGATATGAGCTCTGGCGCAACGGCGGCTTGGATGCGACATAATGACAATTCTTTTTGCCAACGGTGTATGGCGTATCCACGGCCTGCGCGCCGGAGTTGATGTTAATGAAATGCCAGGTGGTAATTTTTCCCTGCGCGTCAAGGCTGGCCTCGGCATCAATGACCGCCGCCGGACGGAAATACGCCCATGTGAATTCCTCCTCGCGCGTCCAGCGCAGCGAAACGGGCTTGTCGGCAGTCTTGGCGAGCCGTGCCGCTTCAACCGCGCATTCGCCGGAATGTTTGCCGCCAAAACCGCCGCCAAAATCGGGGATCACGACGCGCACATTTTCCGGCGGCAGATGAAAGGCGCGCGCCAGTTCGCTGCGGACGGCAAAGGGATTTTGCGAGCCGGTCCAGACAGTCAATTTGCCATCGCTCCATTCCGCGACCGCCGCGCGCGGTTCGAGTGGCGCGTGCTGGATGTAGGGAACGTGATATGTCTGGCGCGCGGTTTTCGCCCCGGCGGGTTCGTCCGCATAAGGATTCGCCGGCGCACCGCCTTGGGCGTTCTGTTTGAGATAATCGAAAAGTTCCTTGCTCGACGGCTGCGGCACGGTCTCCCATTTCGCCGTGTCGGAAATTTTTTTCAACGCGTCTTCCGCACGGGAAGAATTCGGCGCGGCCACGCCGACAAACTGGTCGTCCTGCACGACCACCACGTCCTTCATCGCTTTCGCCGGAGTCAGATCAATCGAAACTAGTTTCGCGCCGTAGGCAGGCGCACGCAGGATTTTTGCGTAAATCATTCCCGGTCGCGCGATGTCCGAAGGAAATTTGTGTGCGCCCGTTGCGATGTCGCGCGCGTTGGGCCGGAGCGCCGGAACGCCGAGCACCTTCCATTCTTTTACCGAAGTCAATTCAACGTCCGCCGGAATTGCCTGCTCGAATAACTTCGCGGCGGCGTCACTGTTTGCCAGATCGCCGTAAGTGAGCGACCGTTTTCCCGCCGCGTCGAAAATTTTTCCATCGCGCATTTGGATTGTGTTGCGCTCGACCTTCCACTGCTGCGAGGCGAATTCCATCAACAAATTCCGTGCTGCCGCCGCGCCGCGCCGCACCAACGGAACCGTGCGCGGCGTGGTCATGCTGCCATAAGTGCCGCCATCGTCGGGAACTGCTCCCGTATCGGCCATCAGCATTTGCACGGAACTCAACGACACGCCGAGTTCTTCCGCCGCCGCCTGCGATAATTCCGCGCGCGCGCCCTGCCCGCCTTCGACCTTGCCCGTCAACACCGTGATCGTGCCGTCTTTGCCGATGTGGATTCGTGCGCCGAGATTTCTCGCGCCACCGCCACCGCCACCGCCGCCGCGCCGCGCCGCCTCTTCCTGCGCCAGCGCGGGAATCGTGACGGCGATGAGCAGTCCCGCGCCCAGCACTTTCACGAACGAACGGCGGCTCAAACCGAAATCATAATCCACCCGCTCGACCAGTTCGTCGTAATTGATTTCCTCGAAATCCGGCGGGAGAATTTCATTGGCAGGCGAAATCGTTTTCATGCGTGCGCCTTTCCATTTTGAGCCATCGCGCGATGGATCGCCGTCTTATACTTCGTGTAGCTGCAACAGCGGCAGATGTGTTTTTGCATCTGCGCCATCACTTCCGGTTCGGAGGCGGCGGGATTCTGCTTCAACGCCCCGACCACGCCGACGATCATGCCGGCCGTGCAATAACCGCATTGGAATGCGTCCTCCGCCAGAAACGCCTCCTGCACCGGATGCAGCTTGTCGCCGTTCGCCAGCCCCTCAATCGTCACCACCTCCTGCTTGTCCACGTCGCCGATGGATGTGATGCAGGAAGCCTTGCTCACACCGTTGACCAACACCGTGCAGGCGCGGCACTGCCCCTCGCCGCAGCCGAACTTCGTCCCGGTCAACTGCAAATCCTCGCGCAACACTTCGAGCAACGACCGGTCCGGATCGGTGGTGACGGTCCGGGGTTTCCCGTTCAGGGTGAAGCTGATTTTGGTGTCCATAAACGACGCGTCAAAGTTGGTAGTTTGGTTCGATTACAATGAACCTCAACGCGAACGGGTCAATGATAAATTATCAACCAACACGGACGTGAAACGCCGAAACTCAAATCGTATCCGCACACCGGCGATTGGAGCGGGTGAAGTTTTGGGGAGCGTAGCCGCCCCCGGCTGCGGTTCGACGCGTCCCTGCGTCGAACAGGCACGCGGTCGCATTTGCGAATCGGAATCAATCGTCCATCGCACGAGGCCAACGACGAGGGCGTCGTTGGCCGCACGCGAGGCGCGTGCGCTCCCCGTTCTTCAGCGCCGCTGGGGCTGAGGATGATTTTGGTTTTGGGGGCTACAAAGATTCCGCGCCGACGGCGCTCCGAAATGGCGCGGACGCGCAACGCTCAAGGAAAAGCTCAAGCCGCATCTGCAAACCGGCGAGTGGACGGAATGAAATTTCTCAATTGCGCCGGACAATATCAAAGCGTAATTTCAAACCATGCCGATGACGTTGGATCAAATCGTTGAAGAAGCGAGCCACTTGCCGCGCGAGCAGGTGGCCGAAGTCGTGGATCGCCTCACATCTGGATTGCATACCGACGTTGAACCGGGAATTGAATCCGCTTGGAAACAGGAAACCCGCCGCCGCCTGGCCGAACTAGAAAGCGGCAAGGTTCAAGCCGTTTCCGGCGACATGGTCAGCGAGCGTATCCGTAAAATTGTCGGGCGGTGAAACCGCACGCCTTCCATCCCGAAGCGGCGGAGGAATACGCGGATGGCCGGAGGCAAAGACCTGAAGCCGGGGGCATTTTCCGGGGTGGCGACAAACTTAAATCATTTATCGGCGTGATAAGGCTTTTTGTTCTCGAACAAGTTGAGTTCCCTGTGCGCTTGATCCATTTCCTTTTCTGGCAACCCGATAATAATGCACTTTCTTTCCCATTTCACGGCTTCATCAAAATTGCCAATCTCGGCATTGGCAGCGGCGAGCGTTCCCAGAAAGTAAGCATTCTTCCACGAGTTTAGTTCGCAAGCGCGTCTGGCATAGACCACGGCTTTTTGTCCGTCGCGCTGATTTGATTTGGGCGCGGTCGCGAGCAACCATGCCAGATTGTTTAATGCAACCTCGCTATTAGTGTTGAGCTGAACTCCTTTTCGGCAATCTTCAATTCCGCCTCTAAAATCACCGTTTCTGGACTTGGATAATCCTCTGCACGAAAAGGCTTCGGCATTTGTGGGCTGAAGCTGAATGAACTTGTCGAAATTATTGATGGCTTGCTTATAATCCTCTTTGCTAAAATAGGCGAAAGCCCTTGCCTGATAAGCCCAAGAATAATTGGTATTGATTTCTATGGCTTTGCCATATGCCTCAATTGCCTTGGCATATTCCTGTTTGCCGTAAAAGGCATTTCCTTTGTAAAAGCAAGCTTCAACATCATCCGGGTTTAGCAATGTGGCCATGTTGCAATCTATAATCGAAAGATCATAACGATGTTGAAAATTATAGGCAATCGCCCGCTGAACATAAGCCATTTGGAAAGCAGGATTGATTTGAATGGCCTTGCTGCTATCGTCCACAGCCCTCTCATAATTTGTCACTTGCTGGTAAAAATGGCCGCGACCTAAATAGGCCAAGCTCAATGGAATGTTATTTGTGGCCAGAACCACAGCTTTATTGAAATCAGCTTCAGCCTTTTCAAACTGCTTGGTGTATTCAAACGCTGAGGCTCTTGCCAGATAAACCAACGGGTTGTTCGTTTCCAACGCGATTGCCTTGTTGCAATAATCAATAGTCTGTTCCCAATTCTTCTGATTGTAAGCCGCCCCGGCATACGCCCATAGATTTGTAAAGCTTTCTGCCATGGAGCTTCGCACTCCTAAAAACAGCAAAAACAAAGAAAGCATGAGCCGCCAGATTTTCACGGTCGATTTGTGGCTGAGGAAGCGAACAGAGTTCATTTCATTTATTCCTTTTCAACAAAAATTCCGCCAGCGCTTCGAGGGCGACGGC
>DMQW01000421.1:2392-4178 GCA_003455565.1 Limisphaerales bacterium | reverse complement strand
GCGAGTTGTCCCAACTCGCAGCATATCCGCACCGTCCAGCCGCTGCGGATTGAGGACAATCCGCGCTCCGCGCCAAATTAGGACACGACCGAGATGGCTGGTGACTTGACAGGTTTTAAGTTTTTTGGTAATACTATTTAGTATGACTAACCCAGCGACAACGGTCAGCGTTAAAATCCCCGCACGGATTTTGGAACGCATCCCCGCGCCTGGAAATGGCCGGAGCGGGTTCATCGTGCAGGCCCTTGAGGAAAAGATTTCCCGTCAGCCCCGCGTGGAGTGGAAACCTAAAACCAGCTTGGGGAAAAAATTTGCGGCCATCCTTGAAAAAGGCAAACCCGAGCGTGGCCCGGAAATGTCCGAGGCTGAATTTGAACGCGAGTTGAGTGAGCGGCGCGGGAGGGCGTTTTGAAAATCTTTTTGGACAGCGGGGTTTTACTCGCCGGGTGGCGACGCACACCGCTGGCCGCTGCGGCCATGGCCATCATGGAGGACGATACGCGGGAGTTTTGCACCGCCCAGATGGTCAAGCTGGAAACTTTGCCAAAAGCGCGTTTTGAAAAGAATCGCCGCGAACTGGAATTTTACGAAACGCATTTTTCCAACACGGTGGGCTGCGAGCCATTGAGCGAAGATTTAGGGATTGAAGCCGATGAGGTGGCTGCCCGCTACGGTCTGGCCGGGCCGGACGCGCTGCAAATTGCCGCCGCCATCCGGCAGGGTGCGGTGGAGTTCTACACTTCGGAAAAGCCCGGCAAACCCATGTTCCGTGTGAGAGAATTAAAAATCGTTTCGCTGCACTCGCTCTAAAACCGCTGCCCGCACAGTTCCCAAAGTCCAAAGTCCAAGCAAAAAGCGGAAAATGGAAAGCTGAAATACCTGTTTTTCCGCGAATTGCGCAAATTGACGCGAAAAGCTGTCATTCCGCCATCCGACGGCTGGCGTCGGCCCCGGTTTTTCCGTTCCGAAGCTGTCGGCTTGCAGGATCATTTGTTGAGGGATATATTAAGCCCATATGAATGCTATCCGGGTTCCCAAAGCGAAGTTCAAATACAACATGAGGCCTTTCGTGGATGAAGCGAAGGGCGGAAAAATCGTCATTGTGACCAATGACGGCGAAGACGAGTTTCAGGTTGTGCCGTGTGTGCCATCGGGCCGGCCGCCCGGAATGTCCGTTCCCTTGGACGCGAAGGCATACCACGGAGTCAATCTTGATGAACCCGCATTCAAATCATGGGAGGAAGCATGAAAGTATTGCTGGACAGTGGCGTCTGGTGGCGTAAGAGCGGAAAACTGCCGATGAAAAAGCCGCTGGCGGACTTTCTGGAAAACGATGTGACCGAATGGTGGCTCTCCCCGTTTGCAGTTGCGGAAATGCTTTACAAGGTAAAACATAAAAAATTGCCCGCGCCCGTCGGAGCAGACTGGTTGAACGAATCCTTACAAGGCTACCGCATTGCGCCGTTCACGATTGAGGCTGGAAAAATTGCCGGTAGTTGGAACTGGAAACATGGCGATCCGGTTGACCGCTGCATAGCTGCGGTTGCGGTTTCGGAAGGGCTTACCTTGATTCACACCGCCACCGTTTTGAAAAATCTGGCCGGGTTTCCGCAACTTTACTTCCCCGCTTAAAACAGCTTCCTGCACAGTTCCGCGCCACTCTCCCGGTTGTAGTCGCCGGGCGTCCCGCCCGGCGAAAAAAGCCCCCGCCGGAACGGTGGCAGTAGCAAAACTTTTTCCGGGCGGCGAGACGCCCGCCCTCCACGTCAGGCCAGAGGCCCGACGC
>DMQW01000421.1:0-2245 GCA_003455565.1 Limisphaerales bacterium | reverse complement strand
CGACCCCCCCCCCCTCCACGTCAGGCTAGAGGCCCGACGCTACATATTTGAGCCACGTCACCTCGTCTCCTGCTTTTCAATTAAAAATTCGGCAAAATCTGGTTCGGGCTGGGCGTTGAACTGGCGGGTCTGGCCGCGCCAGTCGAATTGCAGCCGTCCGGCGTGCAGGGCGTGGTGCGGCAAGATGAGTCGGGCGCGTTGCGCGTCGGTCAGGCGGTTTTCGACGAGCGCGAGATATAAATCGGGGTCGCCGCCGTAAATTTTATCGCCGACAATGGGATGGCCGAGGTGGGCGAGGTGCAGGCGGATCTGATGTTTGCGGCCGGTCAACGGCTTCAATCGTAAAAGTGTGAACGAGGCGGGAAGATTAGTTAATTGAACCACCTCACCCCGGCCCTCTCCCCCAGCGGAGCGGGAGAATGCGTTCCCGCTGCGTGGCAAATCTACACGGACAAATCTTTTCTCCACGAAAAATTCGGTCTGGGCGGGTGCGCCGTCGGGGCGGACGCAATCTTTGATGGCGACGGGGCTGGCTTCGTCTTTGCCGAGCGGGGCGTCAATCAATCCATGGTCTTCGTGAACGTGACCGTGGACGATGGCCAGGTATTCCTTGAGGACGGTGCGCGTTTCCCAGATTTTGCCGAGTTCGCCGGCGGCCATGGCATTTTTTGCCAGCAAAACAATGCCGGAGGTTTCGCGGTCGAGGCGGTGGATCAAATGCGGCGCGGGGCGCGAGGCGTCAGGCGCGAGGAATTGCCCCGTGCCTAAAGCCTCGTGCCTCGCGCCTGAAAGATAAATCCGGGCGCGGCTGATGAGGCTGGAGTATTCATCGCCCTTGGTGGGATGGCAGACGAGGCCCGCCGGTTTGTGGACGACGAGGAGATCGGCGTCTTCGTGGATGATGGCGAACAATTTTTCCAAGCGCGGGGAATGATTTCATAAGGCAAGCAGGAAGGCAGGAAAAAAAGCGGTTCAGACAGGATGAACCGAACGGGCAGAATTTAATTCTGAATCATTCGGTTAATTCTGTCCAAATCTTCGGCGGCGTTTCAACACGGTTGACTTCTTCATTCCACATTCTTCATGCTGCCTTTTAACAATGCGCCGGAATTTATTCATCTGTCTGCTGCTGGCCGGGATTACGCTGGGGATTTACTGGCCGGTGCGGTCGTTTGACCTGATTTATTTCGACGATCCGCTGGTGCTGACGGACTGCCCGGAAGTGCAGGCGGGCCTGACCTGGGCAAGCCTCAAATGGGCGTTGACCAGCGTGGTCATCGCCAACTGGCAGCCGGTGACGAACCTGTCGTTCCTCGTCGTGTCGCAATTTTTCGGCACGTCGCCCGGCGTGCATCATCTGGCGAACGCCATCATTCACGCGGTCAACGCCGCCCTGCTCTTTCTGCTGCTGCGAAAAATGACCGGCGCAACGTGGCGCAGCGCGGCGGCGGCGGCGATTTTCGCGTGGCATCCGCTGCGCGTGGAATCGGTGGCGTGGATCGTGGAACGCAAGGACGTGTTGTGCGCGTTTTTCTTTTTGCTGGCGCTGCTGTTTTACGGACAGTTCACGAAGGAGTCCAAAGCCCAAGGTCCAAGGTCCAAAGTCTTTTTCGGCGCGAGCCTGCTGGCGTTTGCGCTGGCATTGTTGAGCAAGCCGATGGCGGTGACACTGCCGTTTGGGCTGCTGCTGCTCGATATTTGGCCGCTGGGGAGAATTGCGAATGACAAATTACGAATTGCGAATTTGAAAAGGGCCGCGCTGGAGAAATGGCCGTTCTTCGCGCTGACGATTATTTTTTGCGTGGCGACGTTCTGGATCCAGCACGATTACGCGGCGATGACGCCGTGGGACAAACTCGGCCCCGCTCCCCGCGCGGCCAATGCGATTTCGGGCTATGTGAATTATCCGGCGCAACTGTTCTGGCCGTTGAACCTCGCGGCGATTTATCCGTTCCCGAAAAGTTACGACGTGACGAAAACTTTTTTGGAAGCGGCGCTGCTCGTCGCCGTTTCCGCCGGCTGCGTCACGCAATTCGCCCGGCGCCCCTGGCTGATGGTCGGCTGGCTCTGGTATCTCGGCACGGCGTTGCCCATCATCGGCATCGTGCAGGTCGGCGAACAATCCATGGCCGACCGCTATACTTACCTGCCGCTCATCGGGCCGGTCGTGGCGCTGGTTTGGACGGCGACGGACATTTTCTCGCGCGGTCGCGGCGGAAAAATTTTTCTCGCGACGGCAACGACC
>DMQW01000340.1:4107-4763 GCA_003455565.1 Limisphaerales bacterium | reverse complement strand
GACGATTGAAAAGAAAACCATCCGTGCGCCGTTTGCCGGCCGGCTGGGCATCCGGCTCGTAAATCTCGGCGAACGGCTCGAAGCGGGCAAGGGCATCGTCTCGCTGCAATCGCTTTCGCCGCTGTTCGTGGATTTTTCACTGCCGCAGCAGGAGCTGGCCCGGCTCCAGACCGGCCTCAAGGTCACGGCGATTTCCGACAGCTATCCTGACCAGGTTTTTGCAGGCGAACTGGCCGTCATCAGCCCCGACCTCGACGCCGTCACCCGCAGCATCCAATTGCGCGCAAAATTTGAAAATGCGGATGAGCGGCTGCGCGCGGGAATGTTCGTCAAAGTGTCCGTGGTTTTGCCCGAAGCGCAACCGGTGCTGACGATTCCGAGCACGGCGATTTTGCGCGCGCCGTTCGGCGACTCGGTTTTTGTCATCAGCGGCAGCACGAATCTGACGGTGCAACAGAAATTCATCCGCACGGGCCGCACGCTCGGCTATTTTGTGAGCGTGGAAAGCGGATTGAAAGCCGGTGACCGCGTGGTGGAGGCCGGCGTCTTCAAATTGCGCAACGGCATGAGCGTCGTGGAGAACAACGAAACCACGCCAAAAACATCACAAACTCCCAATCCCCCGAACGGCTAAACCGCACGCGCATGAAATCTGC
>DMQW01000340.1:0-3816 GCA_003455565.1 Limisphaerales bacterium | reverse complement strand
CCGCGCAGCGAGAACGCCACGATCACGGTGACGACCGTTTATGTCGGCGCGAGCGCGAACCTGGTGCGCGGTTTTGTCACGCAGCCGCTGGAACGCGCCATTGCGGCGGCCGATGGCATTGATTACATGGAATCGGCCAGCAAGCTGAGTGTTTCCACGATCACCGTGCATCTGCGACTGAACTACGATTCCAAAAAGGCGCTCGGCGAAATCAGTTCCAAGGTGGACCAGGTGCGCAACGACCTGCCGCCCGAGGCGGAAATTCCCACGCTCACCATCGCCACCGCCGACTCGCAGTTCGCCGCGGCCTACTTGAGTTTCACGTCGGACATTCTGGAGGCGAACCAGATCACGGATTATCTCGTGCGCGTCGTGCAGCCGCGCCTGACCGCGCTGGAAGGCGTGCAAAAGGCGGACGTTTTGGGCGGCCGCACGTTCGCGATGCGCATCTGGCTGAAGCCCGACCGGCTCGCGGCGTTCAACATCAGTCCGAACGAAGTGCGCGTGGCGCTGGCGGCGAACAATTTTCTTTCCGCCGTCGGCCAGACGAAAGGCTCGCTCGTCCAGGTCAACCTGACGGCGAACACGGATTTGCGGTCCGTGGACGAATTCAAGAATCTCGTGGTCCGCCGAAGCGGCGACCAGTTCGTGCGATTGAGCGACTTGGCCGACGTGGAACTCGGCGCGGAGGATTACAATTCCGAAGTGCGCTTCAGCGGCGAACGCGCGGTGTTCATGGGCATCTCGGCTTTGCCGAATGCGAACTCGCTGGATGTTGTCAAGCGGGTGCGTGCGGAAATGGCCGCCATCCAAAAAGACCTGCCCACCGGCCTCACCGCCCGCGTGGCGTATGACGCGACCAAATATATTTCCGACGCGCTGCACGAAGTGGTGAAGACGCTGGTCATGACGCTGGTCATCGTGTCGGTCGTGATCTTCCTGTTCCTCGGCTCGTTCCGTTCGGTGCTGATCCCGCTGGTGGCGATTCCGCTCTCGCTCATCGGCGCGGTTTTCCTGATGCAGATGCTTGGCTTCACCCTGAACCTGCTCACGCTGCTGGCCATCGTGCTGGCCGTGGGGCTGGTCGTGGACGACGCCATTGTCATCGTCGAAAACGTGGAACGCCACGTCCGCGAAGGCAAAACTCCGATTGACGCGGCGCTGCTCGGCGCGCGTGAACTCATCGGGCCGGTGATCGCCATGACGATCACGCTGGCGGCGGTTTATGCGCCGATTGCATTTCAAGGCGGTTTGACCGGTTCGCTCTTCCGCGAATTTGCGATGACGCTCGCGGGCGCGGTGCTCATTTCCGGCATCGTTGCGCTGACGCTCTCGCCGGTCATGGCGTCGCGGCTGCTGAACCACGACCGTGAAGAACACGGTCTGGCCGGCCACATCAACCGCGATTTCGACCGGCTGCGAAAATTTTACGGGCGCGTGCTGGACTGGACGCTCTTGCGCCGGCCGCTGATTTATACGGTCTGGATCGGCCTGACCTTGCTGACCCTGCCGATGGGCATGATGGCCTGGAAAGCGAAGGAACCCGCGCCCATGGAAGATCAGGGCGTCATCTTCGGTGTCGTGGAAACGCCGCCGGACGCGACCATTGAGCAGACGTCGTTTTACGCGGACGCGGCCGGGCGCTCGTTTGCCAAGGTGCCGGAAAAAGAACAGGTGTTTCAACTGACCCAGCCCGACTTCGGATTTGGCGGCCTGGTGCTCAAGCCGTGGGGCGAACGCAAGCGGACCGTTTTCCAGATCGTGCCCGAAGTGCAGGCGATGGTGAACAAGCTGCCGGGCATCCGCATGTTCATGGTCACGCCGCCGCCGCTGCCCACCGGCGGCGAGAATTTTCCGGTGAACCTCGTGCTGTCCGCCACCGGCGAACCGGCGGAGATTTTGAAATATGCCCAGCAGTTGCAAATGATATGTGCCACCAACGGCATGTTCGCCTTCCCGCCGGCGATTGACACGAAAGTGGACCAGCCGGAGGTCGAACTCTTCATTGACCGCGACAAGGTCGCCTCGCTCGGCCTCAACATGCAAACGGTTGGCTCAGATTTGGCCGCGCTGGTCGGCGGCAATTATGTGAACCGGTTTGATCTGGCGGGCCGCAGCTACAAGGTCATTCCGCAGATCGAACGCAACGCGCGGATGGACGCCGGGCAGTTGGAGAACACCTACGTCAAAGGGCCGGGCAACCAGCTCATTTCCCTAAGCACCTTCGCGCATCTGGTAAAACACACCACGCCGCGCGCATTGAACCGGTTCCAACAGTTGAACTCCGTCAAAATCAGCGGCGTCGCCATTGTGCCGCTGGAAACCGCGTTGAAATTTCTGGAAACAGAATGTGCGCGGATTTTGCCCAGCGGCTACAAGCTGGATTACACCGGCGACTCGCGGTTCCAGCGCACGGAAGGCGACAAGTTTCTCCCGGCGTTCATGCTCGCAGTCGTCCTGATCATCCTCGTGCTGGCCGCGCAGTTCAACAGCTTCCGCGATCCGTTCATCATCATCCTCGGCTCCGTGCCGCTGGCGATTTTCGGCGCGCTCATCTTCTGTTTCCTAAAGATGCCCAACCAGAACATCCCGTTCTGGACGAACGGCTGGACCACTTCGATGAACATTTATTCCGAGGTCGGCCTGATCACGCTCGTCGGGCTGATTTCCAAAAACGGCATTCTCATCGTGGAATTTGCCAACCAGCTCCAGCGCCAGGGCCGCACGAAAACGCAGGCCATCCGCGAGTCCGCGATGCTGCGCTTGCGCCCGGTGCTGATGACCACCGTGGCCACCATCGCCGGCAACTTCCCGCTCACGCTTGTCAGCGGCGCGGGCGCGGCGGCGCGCAACTCCATCGGCATCGTGCTGGTCAGCGGCATGAGCATCGGCACGCTGTTCACGCTGCTCGTGGTGCCGTCCATCTATATTTTAATCGCCAAGGATCACGGTGGGGAAACACCCACCGACACGGGGAAACTGGAACACGCCCATGAATGAAAATCCAACCAGCGCCAGTCCGCCGTCCGCACCAAACAGTGACGGCAAAACTTCTTTCAACTGGAGTTCGCCGCTGTTTGTCTGGCCGGCGGCGCTCGCGCTCGCGGCGCTGCTGTTTTTCGGGCTGGATTATTTCATCACCGCGCTGACGCACGAATCCACCGACGACGCGTTCATCGCCGGCCACATTGTTTCCATTGCGCCGAGAATTTCCGGGCAGGTTGCCGCCGTTCACATTTTGGACAACCAACTGGTTCACTCGAACGAATTGCTGGTGGAAATTGACCCGGCGGATTACGCGATGACCGTGGCGCAGAAAACCACGGCGGCGGAATCGCAAAACGCGAATTACAAAACCATCGTCGCGGCTTATGAATTGATGCAGGCGAAAGTCAAGACTGCCGAGGCCGCCGTGCGCATGGCCAAAGCGGACGCGGAGGCGGCGGAATCCACGGGCAAAAAAGCGCAGGCGGATTTCGAGCGCGCCCAGGATTTGCTGAAACAAAACACGCTTTCAAAGCAGGAATTCGACGTCGCGCAGGCCGCAAACACCAAGGCGCAGGCCGATGGAAAATCCGCCTTGGAAAACACCGCCGAGCAATCGTCAAAAGTGGACGAGGCCGACCGGACGCTCGCCGCCGCGCGCGAGGAAGCCGGCATGGCGCTCGCGCAATGGCGGGAAGCGCAGACCAATGTGGCCCTGGCGAATTTGACCCTGTCCTACGCGAAAATTTCCGCGCCCGCCGACGGGCGTGTCACGCGCAAGGCCGTCGAGGCGGGCGACTTTGTTCAAGCCGGCCAGCAGTTGATGTCCAT
>DMQW01000033.1:2458-2986 GCA_003455565.1 Limisphaerales bacterium | reverse complement strand
GGCCACAATGGGCAGGTCCACATGGCTCAAATGGACGCGGATCTGATGCGGGCGGTCGGTGACGGGTTCGCATCTCACCCAAGCGTAACCGGCGCGCGGAAAATTTTCCAGCAAGGTGATTTTTGTCTTCGCCGATTTGCCATTGTCCTTGTCCACGCGCATCAAGCCGGGGGTCACCGGATGCGGCGCGAGTTTGGCGTTCACTTCAAACGATTCTTCCACCAGCGTGCCGCGCACGAGGGCGAGATATTTTCTTTGCGGCTTATCAATCCCGAAGGCATCGGCGAGCGCCAGAAATGCGGGTTTGTTTTTCGCGAGCAGAATCACGCCGCTCGCCGGGCCGTCCAGACGATGCGCGTTGTTCAGGTAAGTCAGATTCCGTTCGCGCGCCCACGGTTTGCCCTCAGCGATGGCCGTGTGCAGCAACTTCATCAGGTTCGGACGCTCAATGGCGTCGGCGACTGCGGCATCCGCTTCGGGCGATGTGAGCAGCCCGGCAGGTTTGTCGAGCGCGAGCAGATGTTCGTC
>DMQW01000033.1:1857-2331 GCA_003455565.1 Limisphaerales bacterium | reverse complement strand
TCGAGCGCGAGCAGATGTTCGTCCTCGAACAAGACGGGGATTTCCCAGAACTCGCGCGTGGCGGGCGATGAAAGTTTGATGACCGCGCTCACGGCTGTTTCGCCGTGCCGGCCGCCGTCTTCTGGGCGGACAAATCCTTGAGGATGCCGCCCAGTTCGCGGCTGGCCTCGGTTTGCAGCCACAGGTTGAACGCCTCGCTCTGCCGCGCGCGGCGGACTTGCGAGAGGAACTGCGGCAGCTCGGAAACTTTTTTCGTTTCGTCAATCGGTTGCAGCGCCTGGACGAACAGGACGAAGCCGCCCTCGGCTGTCGGCATAAAATTGCTGACGTGGCCGGCCGGCGTGGTGAAGGCCGCCTGTTTGAGCTGGCCCAGTTCGGCATGGTCGCCGGCTTCCGGCACCTCCGCCGAACTCAAGGAAAACGGCGCCAGCACCAGCGGCACATGGCCGGCGGCCATGGCCGACTTCGCAAAGG
>DMQW01000033.1:1281-1517 GCA_003455565.1 Limisphaerales bacterium | reverse complement strand
GCAAGCGCCACGGCCTCGCGCTCCTGAAAATCCGACGTGACGCGGCGGCGGATCTGTTCCAGCGACGGAATCGCGCTGGGAATCTGTTTCGTGAGGGCGATGACATAAACCGCCTCCGGCGAGACCAGCGGACCGGCGAGCGGTTCGTCGGCATTCAATCGAAACGCCGTTTTGGTGAACGCGGGCGGCGCCATGAATTCCTCCGGCCCGGAGGCGGCGGCGAACGGCGCGGTGGT
>DMQW01000033.1:768-1034 GCA_003455565.1 Limisphaerales bacterium | reverse complement strand
TGCGCCGCCAATCCTTTTTGCTGGGCGAGCGCGGCCAGGTTTTCGGCCTTCACCGGTTCCTTCGCGAAAAGTTCGGCGGCAAAATCCTTGGCCTGCTGGACGGCGGCGGTCAGGGCGCGCTGCTGGATGAGTATCTCGCGGATTTTCACCTTCGCCGCTTCGGGAGTTTTGGCATCGGCAAATTCGGTGGCACCATATTGGCGGTAATCTGCGTCAACGACTTCCTCGAAATTCGTCTTCGCCCATTCCGCCTTTGATTGCGCGAG
>DMQW01000033.1:0-566 GCA_003455565.1 Limisphaerales bacterium | reverse complement strand
CATTCCGCCTTTGATTGCGCGAGAAAATTGGTGGCTTCAAACGCGACGTAGTCCACCTGCACCCGGTCGGGCAGACGGTAGGCGGACATGTTTATATTCGTGTAAAAATTTCCAACCGCAGCGGGCGTGACCGGAACCTGCGCGAGATAATTCGACGCGGCAAAGAAAACGGCCTGCGCGGAAACCTCCTGATGTTCGCGGTCGTAAAGCAGGCCCGCCTCCTGCGGCGGCACGAGCGCGCCGGACAAACCGAACGTCTGCACGAGTTGCTGGATGACGAGGGAACTGCGGATGGATTGCTGGAAGTCGGCGATGGTGAGGCCTTCCGGCTGCAGCTTGCTTTGCACAAACTGCTCCAGCGACACGGGCTGGCCGCGACCGATGGAGCGGAGCATTTCGGCGGTGGCACTTTCCACCGTGTCCTCGTTGACGTGGACCCCGAGATCGTTGGCCTTCTGCTTCAACAGCAGGCGCACATAAATCTGCTGGTCCAGACTGTCGCGGTTAAAACTCGGGGATTTATCCGGCCATTCGCCCGTCTGCTGCCAGTAGGAAAGGTAAAGTTC
>DMQW01000436.1 GCA_003455565.1 Limisphaerales bacterium | reverse complement strand
AGGTATTCCCACTTTCATCGATGCTAAACACGCCATCGCCACAAACAAAATCATGGTGATTGATGGCAAAACAATCCTGACCGGCTCTTTCAATTTCACGAAAGCCGCCGGGCAAAACAACGCCGAGAATTTGTTGGTGTTGCCGCTCATCAACATCCACAACCCGCCCAGCTTCGCCGGATTCGTCGGGCGCGTGAGGTTTTTTTCCAGTTCGTCGGCCTGCGTGACCAGCGCAACGAGAGCCAGGAAGAGGACAATGCAGCAGTTGTCTTTCATGGTGTGACGGGATGTAAAATTATTTTAGGTTCGCAGACAACTCCGCATCGTCGGTGCGGAACAGCGACGCTGGTAGACCTTCTTGGTTGAACAGATTCACTTCGGGCACATTGGTCCAACCGTAACGCACTGCCGCCGTCATTTGATTTTCAATGCAAACGCGATGTCACACGGCTTCTGGTCGGGCAGCGTGAGGTGCAATCCGTTTTCGTCGCGCGTGAATTTCAATTTACCCGACCCTCCCAGTATCCGCACATTGTCAATCTCGCCCGGCCAGTTTTGAGAATTGCTGGCGAGCGACTTGATGGTGACTTTGCCGTCCGCTGGAAAAGCGAGGACGATGGCGTAAAGCGTCTGGTTGTCCTTGGACTGCGTGAAACGGATGTCTTCCGCCGTGAACGGTTTTTTCTGCACGTCGGTCTGGCCGCCGAAACGTCCCTTGTCCGCCACCACCGTTGAAGGACCTTCGCCGTAAATTTTCCACGGACGCGTCGCGTAAATGGCGTTGCCGTTGACTTTCAACCACGCGCCGATGTCGCTGACAATTTTAACTTCGTCCGCGTCCGGCGTGCCGTCACGTTGCAACGGCACGCTCAACATCAGGTTGCCGTTCTTGCTCACGATGTCCGCGAGCATCGGCACGACCGTCGCCGCGCTTTTGTAGCGATGGTTTTCAAAGATCGCACGGTCGTAATGCCACGAACCGATGCAGGTGTCGGTCTGCCACGGCAGCGGCAGGATGCCTTGCGCCTTGCCGCGTTCGATGTCATAGGTCATCGCCTGGCGCTGGGTTTCGTTCAGCATTTTGGCGTTCATCACCGCCTCGTTGTGGCCGTGCAACTGGATGCTGGAATTGTAGAAATGCGCGGCGAGGTTGAGGCCGATTTCGTCCGTAACGCCGTGAAACGGCAGCACGCTGTCGTCGAAATAAATCATGTCCGGCCGGTAGTCATCCCAAAGCTGCTTGGTGCGCTTGAAAAACTTTTCCATGTAGATCGCATCGGGGACACTGCTGCCCTTGGTGGGATCCCAATCCCAATTCAACTTTGTGCCGGGCGCATGGTTCTGCGCGTAGAGGTCCTGCGGATCAAGGCCGTCCCACCACTGGCCCTTGCCGTCGGCCTTGGTGAGCTTGCCGTCGTAAGGCACGCCGGCGAACGGGCCGTCCTTGTCCGCGCCCTGCGCCGGTTCATACCACGTCCAAGCGCGCGAGTCGTGAACGCTCACCGCAAAGCGCAGTCCGTTTTTTCGCGCTGCCTTGGCCCAGCCGCCGATCAAATCCTTGTGCGGCCCGATGGCGACGGAATTCCACGGCTGGTATTTGGAATTGAAGTTGTCGAAGTTGTCGTGATGGCTGGCGAGCGCCATGAAATATTTCGCGCCATTCGCCTTGTAGAAAGCCAGGAGCTTGTCGGGATCAAAGTTCGCCGCCTGCCACTGATGAATGACATCCTTGAAACCGTTGGTGGAAGGATGGCCGTATTCCGCAAGGTGCGATTTGTAGTCGGGTTGGCCGGGCATATACATATTGCGCGCATACCAGTCGCCGTGTTCCGGCTCGCACTGCGGGCCCCAGTGCGCCCAGATGCCGAACTTCGCGTCCCGAAACCAGTCGGGCGTCTGATACTGCGATGTCAGCGATTCCCAGGTCGGCTGGAACGGTCCGGACGCGATGTCATGCACCACATTTGTCCCGGATGAATCCACAGTTGCAAGTTTCACATGTTTCGGACCGGACGATACACAGCCGGAAAACACTCCGGCAATTGTCAGACATACAAAGGCGGTTTTTAATTTTGTGCAGGTGTTCATAATGTTAATTTCATATCAGCAATCCGGCGCAGTCGCCATAACAACCTTCGATTTCATAATCAGTCCTGTTTTTCAACTGCGAGTTGTATTTGACCGTTGTCTGACGTGGTGAGGTTGAAAACCTCTTTCTTCCCGCCAGTCTCGATGGTGAGCTTGGTTTTATTCGCGTTCCAAGTTGTCATCGGCAGCGCATCGCCCTGTCGCAGCGGAAAAAGTAGGATGACAAAATCCGGCGACACGGAACGGCTCGCGATCACCAGCCGCTTGTCGAGGCCGAATGAACGGGCACCCGATAATGCGCCCTCTTTCATTTCCGGCACGAGCGTGTCCTTGCGCTCGAAAGTTTCCAGCCGCACGGACGGACGCGACTGGTAATCGCGGAATTTTGCCGGCTCGTTCATCCGCGCGTGCCGAAGTCAGGGCCGCCGTCTTTGAATGGATCGAAGTGTTTTACAACCGGGAGCGGCTCCACAGCGCCCTCGGCTGCCAATCTCCTGTGGACTTTGAACCCAAACTAAACTAAAAATCCCCAAGCTTCATGCATTCACACCCTGTCCAC
>DMQW01000388.1:364-4116 GCA_003455565.1 Limisphaerales bacterium | reverse complement strand
TATGAAATGAGAATTCTAGTCACCGGCGGCGCGGGCTTTATCGGCAGCCACATTGTCGAACATTTTCAAGGCAAGGCGGAGGTGCGCGTGCTGGACAATCTGCGTTCCGGCTTCAAGCACAACCTCGCGCCGTTCCAGCACAAGTTCATCGAGGCTTCGATCCTTGACCGAGACGCCGTGCGCCAGGCGGTTCAAGGCGTGGATTATATCTTCCATCTTGCGGCGATGATCAGCGTTCCGGAGTCCATGGCCAAGCCGATTGAGTGCAACGAAATCAACACCACCGGCACGCTCATCGTGCTGGAGGAGGCCGCCAAGGCTGGCGTGAAAAAACTGGTGTTGAGCACGTCTGCGGCGATCTACGGCGACAATCCAGTTGTCCCGAAAGTTGAGACAATGCTCGCCGAGCCGAAAAGTCCTTATGCCATCACCAAGCTTGACGGCGAGTTTTACTGCAAAATGTTCGCCGACGAGGGCCGGTTGCAGACGGCGTGCCTGCGCTATTTCAACGTCTTTGGTCCACGCCAGGATCCGAAGAGCCAGTATGCCGCCGCCGTGCCGATTTTCATTGACCGTGCGGTGAAAAATTTGCCGATCACGATTCACGGCGACGGTGAACAGACGCGTGATTTCATTTATGTGAAGGACATTGTGGCCGCAAACGTTTTCTTCGCCACGCAATCGCCGGCGACCGGCGTTTTCAACGTTGCTTACGGCCAGCGCATCACGATCAACGAGCTGGCAACAACTATCTGCCGTCTGACTGGTTCACGCTCGGAAATCCGCCACGCCGCCGAGCGTCCGGGCGATGTGAAACATTCGCTGGCGGCGATAGATAAATTACGCTCCGTCGGCTTCACGCCGACGAGCAATTTTACCGACGGACTGGAGGCCACGGTGAATTGTTTTCAGAAAAAACGGCAAAGCGCCTGTTGAAATGCAAAGTCGCCTTACAATGTTTGAACCCGGCTTCCTAGTGGCTGTCATCCTGTGCGCCATTCTCGGGTGGAGCCGCGCGACAAGCCGCGCTAGCAGCAGCATGCAACTGGACGTCCGCAGCCTCCTGCCAATGTTCTGGGTCGGCTCGCCAGTTAATCCCTGGGATGTGGGGTTCTTTTTAGGGCACCTCCGGAAACCGGGTAAAAGTTCAGGATCGCTGAGAAAGAAATTGCCGAGGCAGACCATGATGTTTACGCTGTGCACCATGAAGACCTGCCCGTCAGCGCAGCCGCTGGGATTCTTTGATGTGGAACTGCACGGGCCTTGGCTGGAGGCCAAGAGCAACCCATTAAGCTGGTTGGAGGTGGTGATCGCCGGGGCGGGTTTCCGCCGGCTGTTGGCGACAGCGCACGGCAATTTATTTCCGACCTCTCGGGCTGCAGCCCATTCATGCCCCGACAATCTATTTAAAGCACCCTTGATACCATGACTCTCCGCGAACGCATCCTTGCTGTTTACCGGGGCGAGTGTCCCGACGTCGTCCCATTCATGCTCGACCTGTCGCACTGGTTCTACCATCGGCACCGCCGCCCGTGGGATCTCAGTGCGACCTACGAGGAACCCGAATACGACCTGATCGACTATCACCGCCGAAATAAGGTGGGTTTTTATTTGCCCAATCTGGGATCCTTTTATTCGATTATTTATCCTCAGGACGTGCGGGTCACCACCCGGAAGGAGACGGTGGGCGGCTCTCCCTCGATTGTGTGGCGGGTTGAGACACCGTCAGGTTGCATTGAGCGGCAGCGGGTTTGGAACGAGACGACCTACTCCTGGCAGATTGAGCGGTGGGGCTTCGAAGACGAGCGCGGGCTATGTGTATTTCGCGAGGCGATGAGCCGGCGCCGCTTCGAACCGCACTGGGAAAAATACCGGGCTTGGAACGACTATGTGGGCGACACCGGCGTCGTCTATCTGCCGATGGGCTACAGCGGCATGGGTTACCTCCTGAACCAGTGGATGGGCATTGAGGGTGTCAGTTATGCGACGGTGGATTTCCCTGATATACTTCTGGAAGCCATCGAAGCGGTGAATGCAAACCTGCTCGAATTGGTTGACCTATGCTGCGCCTCGCCGGCGGAAGTGGTTCTCTTTACCGACAACTTCTCCGGCGACGTCCAGCCGCCCGCCTTTTTCAACCGGTGGACGCGAAAATACTATGTTGAAGCGGTGCGGCGGCTTCACGCTGCCGGTAAACAGGTAGCCGTTCATATCGACGGCCGGCTCAGGGGCGCGCTGCAGATGATCCGCGAAACCGGTGCCGATTGCGCCGACGCCGTCACCCCAACACCAATGGGTGATTTGTCCCCCGCCCAGTGTCGCGAGGAAGCCGGCCCCAATTTTATCCTCTCCGGCGGGGTGTCTCCGAATTTGTGGCTGCCCGGGGTGCCGCTCGAGACGTTTCGCACCGGCGTGCTCGATTGGCTCGCATTGAAAACATCCAACTGCCGCTTCATCGCCAACGCCGGCGATCAAGTGCCGCCGGACGCGGAGGAATCCCGCATCGCCCTGATGAGAGACCTCGTCGCGGAGTTTGGCCAGTATGACCGTCCAAATTAAACGGTAGCCAACGACAAGGGATCAAACGTCATGAAAATACAAACGGAAAGAACCGCGCAGCCTCGAATAAGTGTAGGCTTACTCCCGCAACTGGTGCGTCAGCGTCCTCGCCAGATCTACAAACCGGCGGCCACTTCCTTCCGTCGGTGACTATCTAATGGCGACAGCACCCCAAGCCCGCCGACCTGCGGATGCGACGCGTTCGCTTTGGCTCTTTGCTTCACTGTGGTCGCTCCGACAGTATCCCACCCGAGCACGCGAATGGTCGTGGGGGGAAAAATTCCACGTCATTCGCATGGCAGGCTTTGATGGGGTATTTTCGCCACCGCTGCCGGTTCTACGCGAGCGCGGCAACCTGCGCTACCTCGCGGTGACCAGTCTCGACGCGCCGGCGAAAGTGACGCCCGTTTTAAGTGCGGCAAAAAAACTCGGCGCGCTGGGGATTGATGTGCTGCTCGGCAACTACAAGACGACGCCAGCCGATGCCGTGACGCTGGCGGTGCGCATCCGCGACGTGGCGCGAGCGTTGGCGCTGCCGTTCGCAATCGAGACGCACCGCGGCACATTCACAGAGACGCCTGAGACTACGCTCAAGCTTTGCGAAGGCTATCGCCGGATGACGGGCGAGATGCTGCCGCTCTGTCTCGATCATTCACACTTCGCGATCGTCCGTCATCTAGCTCCACCGTTTTGGGATCGGCTAAGGGAGCCACCCAGCCTGTTGCGCGCGGCGATGCAATTGCATTTGCGCCCCTTCAACGGCCATCACTGCCAAATCCCCGTTCTAACGTCAGCTGGCCGACGGACGCCAGAATACCATGCTTGGCTGGACTACGCGAAGCTCCTGCTTGCGCACATGCGCGCGCAGTCATCGCCCGATCCGGTGTTGGTTGTGCCCGAGATCGGCCATGCCGCGCCTGAATATCGGCTGAGTTGTTTCCCCGACACGTGGCGAGATGTGATCGCGCTGAAAAGTGATTTGCGGCGGCTTTGGTCAAGCCAGGTTACTCCGCTCAATGTGCGCCGCGCCATTCACCCGCCAGCTGTTGTTAGCGGTGAAACTCCAATGCGTGGCGGCGCAACCGCCGCCTGAACAGCTAAGATTAAAACTAGAAACGACCGAAAACCAACCAACGCCAAAGGATCAAACGTCATGAAACCAACCACGCAGAAAACCGAACTGCCACCATCAA
>DMQW01000388.1:0-145 GCA_003455565.1 Limisphaerales bacterium | reverse complement strand
AAACCGAACTGCCACCATCAACCTACCACCGAAAAGTGATTTTGGAGGTTCCCCTAACTGGCAGGTTCGAAGCCATGTTACGTATCAGACTCAAATTCGCTCTTAGTGAAATCGGTAAACCATGTGATTATTTTATTATGAATCG
>DMQW01000159.1 GCA_003455565.1 Limisphaerales bacterium | reverse complement strand
CAACTGTGAGGCGTAGCACTTGGGAGTTTTGCAAGCTGCTCGACCAAAAATATCTGAATTCTTCGCGGCGCACATTCGAGCAGTGGTTTGTCATGGCGAAGAAGAGTGAATGGATTAAAACTGATGACACCATTAAGAATTGATTTGCGGCAAGCGGATTGCCTCTTGGAGCTTCGATCATTGCCATCGGAGTCGGTGGATTTGATTGTCGCCGATCCACCGTATAATCTTGGGAAAAATTATGGCAACAATCACGACCTCCGAGGATTTCGTGACTATTTGGAGTTCACTGAAGCATGGCTTACAGAATCCAAGCGCGTATTAAAACCCAACGGGTCCATTTATGTTTTCATGGGCGTTCGGTTCGTCGGCTATTTATATGATATTTTAGATCAGAGGCTCGGGCTTTTTTTCAACAGTTGGATCACATGGCACTACACGCAAGGCATGGGAAAAACCAAAGGTTTTTCTCCTCGGCATGAGGACATACTGTTTTTTACTAAGTCCGAAGATTTTGAATTTAGATTGGACGCAGTTAGAATTCCTCAAAAATATTATAGAGCCAGAAACAACATGACGGGTGCAAACCCTGGCGATGTATGGGAATTTTCTCATGTTCATTACTCGAATCCCGAGCGAGAAGATCACCCAACCCAAAAGCCCGAAGCCTTGATTGCCCGCATTGTGTTGGCGTCTTCATCAGAAGGCGGTGTTGTGTTGGATCCTTTTAGCGGTTCGGGCACAACGCTTCGCGTTTGTCAGCAATTAAATCGGCACTGCATCGGAATAGAATTAAATCCAGATTATATTTCCATGACACGGCGTCGGCTTGCCAGCCCGTTTGATGGGTTTGACAGTATAGACCCACGCTCGGAAAGAACCCCAAGAGATCTTCCCGAAGAGGATGTTCAACACCAAGAAAATGCTCAACTAATGTTGGCGGAACGTGGGGTGGAATACAAAGCAAACGGTTCGGGATTAAAACGCAAAAGCCTTTCGACACATTCGCGCCGCCGACAGGGCCGGAAGTGAATATCATGGCTAAAGGCGGTTTTGGCGATGGAAATTGCGGACGGCTTGTCTGGAAGTTGACTGCGGTGGATTGGTTTTTCCAAGGACGGTGGCAGTTAATTAGATTTCCTAGCACAGAGTTCAATTTCAAATTTATGTCCGAAGAAATTTTTGACACCGCCAACGAGCGCGCAAAAATTCTTTTCGTGTGCAGCCGTAACCGGCGGCGCAGCCTGACGGCGGAAACCATTTTCAAAAGCGATCCGAGTTGGGATGTCCGCTCCGCCGGCACTGAAGACGCCGCGCGCATCAAAGTCACCGCCGGCCAACTGGGCTGGGCGGATGTCGTCGTGGTGATGGAGAAACGGCACAAGGAGCGGCTGCGGCAGAAATTCCCGGAGGAGTTCGCGGCCAAACCGTGCGTCTGCTTTTTCATCGCGGACGACTACGACTTCATGGAGGCCGGCCTCATTGAAATGTTGCGCGGGAAAATGCGCGAACATTTTCCGCCGGCAGGCGCGGCTTGATTTATTCCGCAACTGCCATAATTTGACTGCATGAAGAACTGGATTGTCGCTGACCCGGAACATTTGGGCGGAAGCCCGCGTGTGCGCGGCACGCGCATTTCCGTGGCGCTCATCCTGGAGTCGCTCGCCGCTGGCCTGTCGGTCGCCGAAATCGTGGACGCGTATCCGAGCCTGACCGGGGAATCGGTGCGCGGCGCGCTGGCGGAACTGGCGCATCAGAAGGAATTGCAACCGGCGTGAAAATCCTGAATCCGATTGACAGCACATTACATCAGATTATTTTGAATTTATGAATGTTGTCCTGCCGCAAAATCTCGAAAGCTATGTGGACGAACTGGTGCAAACCAGCGGTTACAAAGGGTCGGACGAAGTTGTCTCGGAAGCATTGCGCGAACATCAGTCCCGCCGTCAAGGCATGGAGGTCGTAATGACGCCGGAGCTTGAGCGGCAGCTCGACGAAGGACTGGAAAATCTGGAGCAGGCCAAAACGACGGACGAGTTGCGCCGGTCATGATCCGCGCGAAGTTCAGTCCAAAATCCGGGCGCGATTTGGATGAAATTTTCCGCTACATTTTCGCTGACAATCCCGACGCAGCGGAACGCGTCCGGCGAACGATTCTCAACACTGCTGATTTTCTCGCCCAACACCCGGAGCTTGGCCGGCGCATCCGCAATGCAGCGGAACGTCACGCGCAAATCCGCTGGTTTGTCGTTCCGACGTTCCGCAATTACCTGATTTTTTACCAGCCGTTTCAGGAAACCATAATGGTTGTTCGCGTTCTTCACGCGACGCAGGATTGGACGCGTTTCTTTCCGGCTTCACAAAACCCGTCGGCGTAAATTTTATTTGCATCAATCAAAAACAATAAATTCATGAGCGAAGAAATTTTTGACATCGTCAACGAGCGCGACGAGGTGGTCGGGCAGAACACGCGGCGCGAGGTTCATGCGCGCGGGCTGTGGCATCGCGCGGCGCATGTGCTGGTGTTCAATGCGCGCGGCGAGGTTTTTCTCCAGAAGCGTTCCATGAAAAAAGACATCGCCGCCGGCAAGTGGGATTCGTCGGCGTCCGGCCATCTGGAAAGCGGCGAGGATTACGACGCGTGCGCGGTGCGCGAGGTGCGCGAGGAGATCGGCCTGCGCCTGACACAGACGCCGCATCGGCTTTTCAGGGTTGACGCGCGCCAGGAGACGGGCTGGGAATTCTGCTGGATTTACCGCTGCGAAAGCGAAGGGCCGTTCGTCTTGCATCCCGATGAAATCGAGACGGGCGCGTGGTTCGCACCGGACGAAGTGACGAAGTGGGTGAATGAAAAGCCGCAGGATTTCGCGAGCGCGTTTGTGTTGATTTGGAAATTATTTTTAACCGCCAAGACGCCAAGCGCGCCAAGAATAAATAATTTAGTTTAACAAGCCACCTCACCCCGGCCCTCTCCCCCAAGGAGAGGGAG
>DMQW01000242.1:12537-17301 GCA_003455565.1 Limisphaerales bacterium | reverse complement strand
CCGGAAAAATTGCGCGCGTGGCTCTGCGGCATCGCGCGGAATCTCATCCACAATTCGCTGCGCAAACACGAACGCGAACCGAGTCACCGCGCCGAATCGCTCGAAGAAATTTCCGAAGCCCATTCGCCCGGACCGCTGCCGGTCGAACAAACCATCAGCAACGAGGAGCAGGCGATTCTCTGGCGTTCGCTGGAAAAAATTCCAGAAATTTACCGCGAGCCGCTCGTGCTGTTTTACCGCGAGCATCAATCTGTCGAGGCCGTCGCGGAAAAACTGGAACTCACCGAAGACACCGTGAAGCAGCGCCTTTCGCGCGGACGAAAACTTTTGCACGAGCAAGTTCTCGCGTTTGTCGAAGGCGCGCTGGAGCGGACGAATCCGGGCAAGGCATTCACGCTGGCCGTGGTGACGGCGTTGCAACTGCTCACGACGACCGCCAAGGCGGCAACGACAACCGCTGCCGCGACCAAAGGTGGCGCGATGGCGAAGGCGACGGGAGCGGGCGCGTTCTTACAAGCCATCGCTGCGTTAAGTCCCATCCTGCTGCTGGGCGGCTTTTTTGGCTTCAAGATGGGCGGTGACGCCCGGCAATCGTCGCAGCAACGCGAGTCGGTCGCGATGTTCTGGCGCATTGTAGTCGGATCGCTGGCTGCATTTGTCGTGCTTCCGTTCCTGTTGCTTGTTGTTCTAAACTTCCTGCCCGTGGATTTTTCCGGCGATTTCCGCCAGCGTGTGTTGGACGGAATGACAATTTGGCTGGGATTGATGTATGCCGTGGTTCCGGCAGCTCTGATCCTGTGGGCGTGGCAGCGTCGGCGAAAGTTCCAGTCGCAGCCAGCGGGTGCATCAGAAGCGGCAGTGAACCCCAGGAAGAAAAAACGGTTTGTCCTGTGGGTGATCATCGCGATGATTGGGACGGCGTGCCTGCTCGGCCTTGTCCTCTCGGACACAAACAAAAAGGCTCAGCATATGACCGCGGCGGAGGTTCGGAAAATGGTCGCGGATGGCAAGGGCAAGGAAGCTGAATATTTTTGCGTTCTGCAATTCCAAAACGGTTCCAGTAATTTTTGGATCACCTTGCGGGAAAACGGCAAGCGAACCTACGTCTCCGCGCCTGTGGATGACGCCACGCTGACCTTGCTCAAGGAACAAGGCATCAAGTGCCCCACCTACGTCTCAGGCCGCGATTTCGAGATATTTGGATGGCCGGGCCGGCTTTTACCGGTGTTCTGCATTTTCATCCTCGCGATCGGCGTCGTCGTTCTCCTGCGCAGGCCGGGAAAATTCAACCAGCAGGAAATGGACGCGTAGCGGACAAGAGAAATGCAGCAGGTGGAGAGAACGGCGAACAAGGTATTTGGCACGGCCGTCGCGTTGGTGCTTATCGCCATAAGCCTTCTGCTTGTTCGTTTCACGTTACATCACAACTACGGCCAGACCATTTCTGTGACAGAGGCTCGACGAATCATCGTAGAGAACAAAAACGCCCGGGCCGGTGTCATTCAATACAATAACGGATCGAAAGAAATGGAGATTTCCGTTCCAGGACACAGGTCTTATACCGCTGACATCACATCGGTATATGAATCCACACTCACCCTGTTGGCGGAAAACAAAATTCCATATAACACGGCTATTCAAGGCCGGGATTTCGGATATCGCGACCCTAGCCAATGGCCTTTGTGGCTGTGCATTATCGTCCTGCCAATCGGTGCAGTCTTCCTCTTGAGACGGGCATGGAAAAAGCCAGATTCAACACTCGTAACCACCAGCAATTGAGATTTTTCCAAGATTGAATCAAATCTGCTCCACCAGTTCCTCCGCCGGATACGTCCAGATTTCCGCGAGCGTCGGATGATAATGCGGCATCGCCGCGAGTTCGTGAACGGTCATGCGCTTGGCCATCGCCGCGACGATTTCGTGGATGAGTTCGCCGCCGTCCGGCCCGACGCACGCGCCGCCGAGAATTTCGCCGCTCTTCGGATTTGCCAGCAATTTCACAAAGCCGGCCTTCGCCTCCATGATGAGCGACTTGCCGTGCTCATTGAACGGATAGCTCGCCGCGAGAAATTTTATTCCGCGCACCGTCGCTTCCTTTTCCGTCAGGCCGACGAACGCGACTTGCGGCTCGGTGAAAACGACGGAAATTAGCAGGCGATAATCCATCCGGCGCGGCGATTTCGGTTTCGTGATATTGTGAACCGCCGTTTCACCCTGCTGGATGGCGATGTGAACGATCTCGTGCCGTCCGGTGCAATCGCCCACCGCGAAAATGTGCGGCGCGTTCGTCTGCATTTTGTGGTTCGTGACGATGCGGCCATTTTCAGTTTTCACGCCGGCGTTTTCCAGATTCAGCGACGCCGTGTTTGGCACACGACCGAGCGCGAACAGAATTTCCTCGGCGGAAACGGAAATGGTTTTTCCATTTTGCCCGAACGAAACGGATTTCAATTTTCCTTTGTGCCGCGCATCCAAAAGTTTGGTGTTCGTGAAAACCTGGATGCCTTCGCGACGAAAAACTTTTTCGATTTCAATTCCGGCATCGGCGTCAAACTCCTTCAAAATATGTTCGCTGCGCTGGATGAGCGTGACGTTGACGCCGAAGCGCGCGAAGAATTGCGCGAACTCGCACGCAATCGCCCCGCCACCGAGAATGATGAGCGACTTGGGCAGTTTCTTCAGCGCGATCGCATCATCGCTGGTGATGAAGCCAACCTCAGCAAGTTGCGGCAGCGGCGGCGGCGCGACAGTCGAGCCGGTGGCGATGACGAAATGTTTCGCGGTGATTTTTTGGCTTGGAGTTCCGCCTTTAGGCGGTTCGGGCCGGCTAAAGCCGGAACTCCAAACTGGCGTGCACAATTCCACCGTATGCGCGTCGAGAAAACTGGCGTTGGCGCGGATGAGTTTGAATTTCCCAGCGTTGAGTTGCTGCACGCGAAAACCGGCAAAATCTTTTATCTGCGCATTTTTGCGCGCCATGACTTTGGAGAAATTGAAATCAACTTTCCCGGCTTGCACGCCCCACGTCGCAGCGTGTTCGGCGAGGTGTTTGACTTCGGCGGCGTAGAGCAACGCCTTAGTCGGCATGCAGCCGCGCAGGATGCAGAGTCCGCCCACCTCGCGTCCGCCTTCGATGACGACAGTTTTCAAACCGGCGCTGGCTGCCGTGCGCGCCGCCGCGTAACCGCCGCTGCCGCCGCCGAGAATCGCCACGTCAAAATCAAATCGTTTCATGCCAGAGAAGATGGAAGCGCGCGGCGAAAATGCAAATTTCAAATTTGAAATTATCCGTGGCCTGTTGGATAATTCATCCATGAGCAAAATCATTTATCCCCGCAGCCCGCGCGAAACCATGGACGGCTGGAGCTACCTGCCCCGCTACATTGACAAAATCCGCCTGCACCTCGCCGGCAAATTGCACTCCGACTACACGGACAATCTTGGCAAAGGTTTTGACGCCATGTGGCTCAAATACGCCGGCGTGAAACACGAACAGTTCGTCGAAGTCGTGAAAAATTCCGTCACCGACGGCGAAGTGTGCGACTGGATTCGCCGCAACGTGAAAAAATCTCCCGCCGAAAAAGCCGCGCACGCCAACGATATGTTGGGCCGTCCGCACGCCACCGATGCGGAAGCCGGCGCCCGGTTGAAGATGCGCAAGGAACAGTGCGGGGCTGGAAATCGCGATGAAATTAAAACTTTCGTGGACGTGATTGACTGCGACGAGAAGCGGATTTAGCCCATGCAGTTGACCATGCAGTGCGGCCCGCTTCGGGGTTGGAAAACATGCTTCTTCTCCTCCGCTTCCAACTTCGGCGGCAGACGGCCCCCTTGTCCGCGACCACGAAAAAAGTTCCGCAGCAATTCATTCTATTTCAATTTTTGACACGCGCCAGTTGCTGTTTATCCTTCGGTCATGCGCATCGTTCAAGTTCCGCTCGGTAATCGCAGCTACGCCATCAAGGTCGGTGGCGGCCTGCTCGCACGTCTTGGCGTGGAGTGCGCGCAACTCAAGCTCGGCCAACGCTGCGCCGTCATCACCGACTCGAATGTCGGGAAACGCTTTGCGCAAGCCGCTTTGAAATCATTAACAGACGCAGGATTTGCGCCGGTTTTGATTTCCGTTCCCGCCGGTGAAAAATCCAAGCGCATCGCCGTCGTGGAAAAATGTTACGACCAGCTCGCGGCGCACCGGCTGGAAAGAAAATCCTTCATCGTCGCGCTCGGCGGCGGCGTGGTGGGCGACCTCGCGGGCTTTGTGGCGGCGACGTATCTGCGCGGCATCCCGTTCGTGCAGGTGCCGACGACGCTGCTCGCGCAGGTGGACAGTTCCGTCGGCGGCAAGACCGGTGTGAATTTGAAGGCCGGAAAAAATCTCGTCGGCGTATTTTATCAGCCGCAACTGGTGCTGTGCGATTTGGACACGTTGAAAACCTTGCCGAAGCGCGAATATGTTTCCGGCCTCGCCGAGGTCATCAAATACGGCATCATTTACGACGCAAAGCTGTTCGCGCAGCTTGAACGCAATCTGCCGAAGCTGCTCCAACGCGATGCCGCGACGCTCGCCGCCGTCGTCGCCCGCTGCTGCGAAATCAAGGCGGAAGTTGTGGGTCAGGACGAAACGGAAAGTGGTTTGCGTGCGATTCTAAATTTCGGCCACACGATTGGTCACGCGATTGAAAACAGTTCCGGCTACGGAAAATTTCTGCACGGCGAGGCGATTTCGATTGGACAAGTTGCGGCGGCAAAGTTGTCGCAGAAAAT
>DMQW01000242.1:5937-12364 GCA_003455565.1 Limisphaerales bacterium | reverse complement strand
AGCGGCGGCGAAATCAAGTTCGTGCTCGCGGAAAAAATTGGCAAGGTCGTCTGGGGACAGCGAGTCGCGACGGATTTGATTGAGCGCGTGTTGGATTAGGGTTTTCAACATGGTGGCACGGGCGTCGCGCCCGTCAAATCCGGCGTCCCGCCGGATTTCGTCGAAGGTCGTCCGCTGCTCTTTGACCGCAGAAACAAAACCAGCCCATGTCCCACAACGGTTTCGGGCGGGACGCTCGAAACCACAGGCCGGAGGCCTGTGCCACACATCTGATTTTGAAAACACGCCCCAAGGTTCACTGAAAGGCTGCGCGGGGAATGAGGGTTGTTTCCATGCCGATGACGAGCAATGCAATCAGGCCGAAATACATCACCGCCATGATCCATCTCTGCGTGGACGTGACTTCAAAATAACGGAGTTCCGCCTCGGATTTCCGGCGGAAGAGAAAATAGAGCCGGGGCAGGGAGAAAATCAAAATCACCACCAGCAGAAAATTGAAATGCATGATGGTCAACGCCACCATGATTGCAAAACCGACGAGCCAGAGCCACGGCGACAGCGCGGTGACAATCCGGCCACCGTCGAGAAAGCCGACCGGCGCGAGGTTGAACAGGTTCAGGAAAAATCCGGTGTAAGCCAGCGCGCGAAACATCAGATTGCCCGTGGCGAGATAAATTAATTCGCAAAGGGCCGCTCCGACCGTTCCCAAAATCGGTCCGCCGATGCCGACCTGCGCTTCAATCCACGCATTGCGCGGCGCTTCCTTGAGCGCGATGAGTGCGCCCATGAACGGAATGAATACCGGCGCGCCAACCTTGAGGCCGATTCGTTTCGCGGCGATCAAGTGACCGCATTCATGGACAAAGATCAGCAGCACAAAACCGACCGCGAACTGCCAGCCCCAGAACATGGCATAAGCGCCAATTGAAAGAATCATCGTGCCGCCGGTTTTGAGCACCGGCAGGAGAAATTTCAGTTTCGCCAGAAATTTGAAAAAGATGACGAGGCCGACGCCGATCGGGCCGAGAAACTTTTTTATCTTTTGCCAGATGGTCGGTTCGACCGGCCGGCCATAAGGATCATATTGTCGCTGCGAATTTTCGTGTTCGTCCATCGCCCAAGATTTGACGGCAACCGGACGGTCGTCAAACCGAATCGCGCGATTCTGATTTTCAAAATCAGGCGGCGTGCTATTTTGAGGGCGATGATTCTGGTTTTGGACAACTACGATTCGTTCACCTACAACCTCGTTCAGTATCTGGGCGAGCTGGGCGTGGACTTGCAGGTGCGGCGCAACGATGAAATCACGATTGATCAAATCCGCGCGCTGAAACCGGAGCGGATTCTCGTCTCGCCCGGCCCGCGTTCGCCGCGCGAAGCCGGTTTGTCCAATGATGTCATCTGCACATTTGCCAGCGAAGGCATTCCGATTTTTGGCGTCTGCCTCGGACATCAGTGCATCGGGCACACATTCGGCGCGGAAGTCGTGGTGAATTACCGCATGATGCACGGCAAGACTTCGCCGATTAAGCATAGCGGAAGAGATTTGTTCACGGGAATGCCAAATCCGTTTCTGGCGACGCGCTATCATTCGCTCGTCATCAAGCGTGACACGTTGCCCGACTGCCTCGAAATTACCGCCGAGACCGACGAAGGCGAAATCATGGGCGTGAAACACAAGACGCTGCCGATCTGGGGCGTGCAGTTCCATCCCGAAAGCATCCTCACGGAGAATGGCCGGACGATTCTGAAAAATTTTTTGAAACTGAAATAATTCCAACCATGCAGATTCATTTGCTCAAATCAAAAATCCATCGCGCGACCGTCACCGGCGGCGACCTCAATTACGAAGGCAGCCTCACCATTGCCGGCGACCTCATGGACAAAGTCGGCTTGCAGGAATACGAGCGCATTCTCTGCGGCAACATGGCGAACGGCGAGCGCTTCGAGACTTACGCCATCCGTGGCAAGCGTGGTTCCGGTGAAATCATCATGAACGGCGCGGTCGCGCATCTCGGCAAAAAAGGCGACGTGCTGACGATCATGAACTTTGGGATTTTCACCAAGGCCGAAGCGAAAAAGTGGCAGCCGCGCGTCGTCGTGCTCGGCAAGGGAAATAAAATTGTGAACGAACGGGGAATTTGAATTTGATCGGTAGGGCGGCACTGCTGCGCCGCCTTGTCTTCAAAAACGGCGGCGCAGCAGCTCCGCCCTACCAACAAAAAAAACGCGCCGACTTTCATCGGCGCGTTTTGTTTTTGAAATGTAGGAGACGACGTAAGGAGTCTCTGTTTTAAGCCTCGTCACCTCGGCTCCTACGGTGAAATTAATAATGCTTCGCGACTTCCGCCCAGTTCACCACGTTCCAGAACGCCTTGAGATAATCCGCGCGCTTGTTCTGGTATTTCAGATAGTAGGCGTGCTCCCAAACATCGAGGCCGAGCAGCGGTGTGCGGCCTGAACTCAATGGCGAGTCCTGATTCGCGGTGGGTTCAATCTTCAATTGTTTGCCGTCAATGACAAGCCAGGCCCAGCCGCTGCCGAATTGTCCGAGCGCGGTCTTGGTGAAATTATCTTTGAACGTGCTGAAACTGCCGAAGTCGGCGTCAATCGCCTTGGCCAAATCGCCCGTTGGTTCGCCGCCGCCATTTTTCTTCATCATCTGCCAGAAGAGCGAATGGTTGTAGTGACCGCCGCCATTGTTGCGGACAGTAGTGCGGATATTTTCGGGAACGGCATCCAGATTTTTGAGCAAGTGCTCAATGTCCAACAAACCGGCTTTATTGATTTCCATCACGGCCTTGTTCAGATTCGCGACGTAAGCAGCGTGATGTTTGTCGTGGTGAATGTGCATCGTTTGCGCATCAATGTGCGGTTCGAGCGCGTCATAAGCGTAAGGCAGCGGCGGGAGCGTGAACGGCCCGCTCGATGCGGCAGCGGGCGCGGTGGCATTGGTCTGAGCGATTGCGCCGGGCAGAGTCGCAAATGCGGCGCTGGCGAGTGCGGTAGTTTTAATGGCTTGGCGTCGGGTCATCATAATTTTATTCCTTTCTTCTTAAGTAACTCCGCAAGAAACGTCCGGTCAAGCGCATCTTTCTCGCGGTGGGTTTGTTTGGTGCGCCAAAGCAGTTGCGGATTGGCAAACGGAATCGTCACGCCTTTAATGGTCGCGAATTCGATTTGTTTGCTAGCCTCGGCATATTCAATGCCGCAGGAACGCTTCATCAAGTCCACCACATACTCGTCACCCACGCGGACGACGATGAATTGTTCCAGATCATCTGGCGCGACTTCGCGGATTGCGCCGTCGGGCAGTTTGAGCATGGCGGTTTTTATTTTTTGAAAATTTTCCGGCGATGAATCCACCAGCAGGTCAATGTCGGAAGTGGCGCGGGCGAAACCGCTCTGGATGATGGCGAAGCCGCCGATGACGATGTATTTCGCCCCGGCCTCATTGAGAAAACCGCAGAGCGACACGAGGTCGTCGGTGTTCGCCAGGCGCGGCTCTAGCGGCGGGTGATCATCTGGAGTTTCCATGCGTCAGCCTCCTCGAAGGTTTTGAACCGCCAGACACCTTTGGGCATGAACGGACGATTGCCTCGCACGGCGGCGACCAGTTTGAGAAAATCATTGGCCGTTTCCACATTGACTTTGGGGCTACCCGTGCGCCCCACGACTTTCATTGGCAATTCTTCCGGTTGCATACGTCACCAATCAAACACAACCGGCAGGATTTTCTAGCTTTATTTGTGCTGAAAAAGCCACCGGCGCGTTATGTGCATAAGCTCACGCCTTGCCGTGATGCATTTCCGCGTGGACTTTGGCCACGCCTTTGACGAGCGCGTCCCAATCAGCTTCGGTCGTTTCCCAGCCGGCGCTGAAGCGCACGACGCGCACGGCCTGCGCGGCTTTGATGCCCATCGCAGCGAGGACATGCGACGGTTCTTCCTTGCCCGTCGTGCAGGCCGAGCCGGTGCTCACCGCAAAGCCCGCTTTGTCGAGGCGGATGACCCATTGCAGCTTGCGGTCGCCGTCCGGCATGAGCGCGGAAACGGTGTTCCACAAGCGCGGTGAATTCGCGCCGACGATGTTCGTGCCGGGCAACGCGTGCAAAAGCTGCCGTTCAAAATTTTCGCGCCACACGCCGCGCAAAATATGTTCGCTGCGGGAAATCTGTTTTTCACGAACTTCCAGCGCGGCCATCATCGCGGCGATGATCGCGACGTTTTCCGTTCCGGCACGCCGACCGCCTTCCTGTTTGCCGCCGTGGAGCAGGGGAGTGATGGACTTGCGATGCGGCACTTTCAAAAAGCCCACGCCGCGCGGCCCGCCGAATTTGTGCGCCGCGCCGCTGACGTAATCGCAATCGCCCAGTCCCTTCAGCGGCATCTTGCCGATGAACTGCACGGCGTCGGTAAAAAACGGAACCTCGTAAGCCTGACAGATTGCGTGGATTTCGCGCCAGGGCTGGATGACCCCGGTCTCGTTATTCGCGGCCATGACGCCGACGAGGCCGGGACGCACGTCGGCCATTTCCGTGATGATCCAGTCCACGTCCACCACGCCATCGCGCGTGACCGGAATCAATTTCGCGCGCTTGCCAAAATAATGTTTCGCGGAATCGTGGACGCACGGATGTTCGATGGCGGAAATCCAAATCTCGCTTTTGTCATCAAGCGTCCGCGCGAAATGGTGCGTGACCATGTTGTTCGCTTCGGTCGCGCCGCTCGTCCAGATGAGGTCGAGCGGATGACAACCGAGAAACGCGGCGAGTTTTTCGCGCGCATCGGCGAGCGTGATGGCCGCGCGCGTGCCGGCCTGGTGCATGGACGACGGATTGCCGCCGATCTTTTCGGTGACGTTCAACCAGACTTCGCGCGCCTCGCGCATCACGGGCGCGGTGGCGTTGTTGTCAAAGTAAATCATTTAAACCTGAATTATTTCCGCATCAGTTTCGGATTTTTTGAAGCGTCAAAATAAGTTTTGCCATCTTTTGCCATAGCCCAGACGTTGCTGACTTCGCGTTTTGCAGGCAGCACTTCAATTCCCGATTCAACGCCATTGCCGACTTAACCTTATGTCGCTCGGCTCGATTGGCCTTCTGCTTGTCAGCCTTTTCTGTTGCAGCCATCGTGATGCTACAAATGTTGGTCTTTCGTCTGGAACGGCTCATTCAGCAAAAAATTAGTTTATACAATCAAAATAAATTGCAAACGGACAAGATAAGGATTTAGAGCAGGCTGGCGAGTTTTTTATGGGCGGCGGTGAAGGCAAGTTGCCGCATCTGCGCCGGAGTTTTCCAGACGCCGCCGGTTTTTGCCGGGGAATTTTTCAATCGCACCGCAAACGCCTCAAGCGTGATTCGATAGCGGGTGATCGAGTGTCTTATAGTGCAAAGCGGTTCCAATTTTTGGGAGCGCGGGTCTGTGATCCGCAGCGCATTGAATTCAGAGGCGACGCGCTGCGGCTCACAGAGCCGCGCTCCGGTTTCGACGTTCGGAAATTCCCACAAATGTGCGTTCACAACTCCGGCAGTCCGCTGGCGCACAAGAAATTTTCCTTTGTGTCCAACGACGAAGGCGATGAAGTGTCTCGCGGTAGCAGCTTCACGTTTGCCGAGATTCGGCAATTCTTCCACGCGATTTCCCTGGAACGCGACGCAGAGTTTTTTCACCGGACAAATCAAACACTGCGCATTTCGCGGTGTGCAGACCAGCGCGCCGAGTTCCATGAGCGACTGGTTAAGTGCGGAGCATGAACTTTTGACGGTAGCAGCCGACGTAAGGAGGCTCTGACTATTTCGGATTTCGGAATGAGCCTCCTTACGTCGGCTGCTACGAGATGAATTGAGGCCTGCCGCGTGCGTCACGAGTTTCTCAGCCATCTGCCAAAGCTGCGCGTTCGTTTTCTTTTCCTTCGGATTTTCCGAAATGCCGAAAATGCGCGTCAGCACGCGGATGACATTGCCATCGAGAATCGGCGTGGGCTGGTTGAAGGCGATGCTGCAAATCGCGCCGGCGGTGTAACGGCCGATGCCGGGGAGCGCGAGAACGTCTTCAAATTTTTGCGGAAATTTGCCGCCGTGCTTTTCGACGATGACTTGCGCGGCCTTCTGCAAATTACGGACGCGGGTGTAATAGCCAAGTCCTTCCCAGAGCTTGTGGATTTTGTCCGAAGGCGCTTTGGCGGCGGATTCCATCGTCGGCAGTTCACGCAGCCAGCGGTTCCAGAATGGAATCACCGTTTTCACCTGCGTCTGCTGGAGCATGATTTCTGAAACCCAGATCGCGTAAGGATCGCACGTGTGCCGCCACGGGAGGTCGCGGGCGTTTGCGGAAAACCAATCGAGCAACTGTGAAACCAGTTTTGAGTTTTTATTTTTTAGTTTTAAGTTCACAGCTTGTCCTCACCCTGACCCTCTCCCGTC
>DMQW01000242.1:0-5823 GCA_003455565.1 Limisphaerales bacterium | reverse complement strand
CCTCACCCTGACCCTCTCCCGTCCGACGGGAGAGGGGACAGCCATCGGCATCTTCAGTTTTGTTGTTCGACCGTCCGGCCAATCCCGTCGCTTGATTTGTCGAGCGACGGGAAACGATTCTCCCTCGCCCATCGGATGGGAGAGGGCAGGGGTGAGGGTAAAACGATTTTCCAAACATGCAAAAACTTTGTGTTCTTTGCGTTCCTTTGCGGTTAATTTTTTCGCAGTGAAGCCGCTCACCATCCACACTTGCAAGCTGACCGGCGAACAGGCGTCGGCGCTGCTGGCCGCGTTGCAGGCGCGCAACTGGAAGCCGCGCACGGTGCCGTATGCGCGGTTCGCGTTTGAATCCGACAAGACGAACATTGTTTTTTACGAGAGCGGCAAGCTGGTCGTGCAGGGGAAAGGCACGGCGGAATTTGTGGAGTTCGTTCTGGAGCCGGAAATTCTCAAGCAGGCCAGGCTCGGCTACGAAACCATTTTGAATCCCGAACTGCTCCTGCCGCGCATCGGCGTGGACGAAAGCGGCAAGGGCGATTTCTTCGGGCCGCTTTCCATCGCGGGTGTTTATGTGAACGAGAAAGTCATCAAGGCGTGGGCGGACATCGGCATCCGCGATTCCAAAAATATTTCCAGCGACAAGAAGATTGCCGAACTCGCCGAGAAAATCCGCACCACGCCCGGCTGCGTGACGGATTCCGTCGTCATCGGCAACGAGGCTTACAATCGGCTTTACGCGAAGATGAAAAGCGTTAACACGCTGCTCGCGTGGGGTCACGCGCGCGTGATTGAAAACCTGCTGGGCAAGCGTTACCAGATGAACCCGCTGCCGGTGAAGGCCATCAGCGATCAGTTCGCCGCGAGCAAAAGCGTGATTGAAAAAGCGTTGATGGTGCAAGGGAAGGAATTGCAACTCGTGCAGCGGCACAAGGCGGAAGAAGACATCGCCGTGGCGGCGGCCTCGATTCTGGCGCGCGACGAATTTGTGAAAGGACTGGCGAAACTAGAAAAAGATTTTGCCATGAAGCTGCCGAAAGGCGCGTCCGCAGCGGTGGACGCGGCGGCGAAACAATTTGTGGAAACACGCGGCGCGGGCGAGTTGGGGAAAATTTCCAAGCTGCATTTCCGCACGGCACTGCGCGCGCAAGGTTTGCCGGAGCCGCCGAAGACCGAGTGGCGGAAGCGGTGAATGGCCGCTTGCCAAAAACGGACTTTGGCGGATATTTACATTTGTTTCAAATGGTTTAATCAGCTATCATTCGCCAAGTGAGTGCTCTCGAAACAATTGATTTTGGACTTGGGGCTGCCCAGCAAGAGCGGCAGTTGAGGAACTATTTTTATCGTTCTGGCTCATTCAAGCAGGCTGCCTCTAACAAGACATATTTAGTTTTAGGAGCAAAAGGAGCTGGCAAAAGCGCCATTTTTCAAATGGCTCAAGAGCTTCAAAAAGAGATACCTGTCTTCCAACCGCCCAATTTATGGGTTGCTGACGAACCTCAACTGCGCGATCACTGGGCTACATTGAAAAGCATAGGCGTTTCATCTCAAGTTGTGTTGTGGAGATTTTACGTTGCCAGCCTTGTTGCAAAAATTTGTCTGGAGCAGAAGTCCTTGCCGGAACATTTGGAAAAAGCATACAAGAGGTTTTTGGTGCGCTGGGGGCTTTATGCGGAATTTCCAACCGCTTGGCAGGCTGCAAAATTATTGAAATTGACTGTTGGTTTTGGGGATTTTCTGAAAACAGAATTCCCTATCAAAATTCCGCTCGCAACCACAGAAATTGACTATGTGATTTTTTCCGCAAATGACTGGCTGGAGACTAACAGGGCTGATTTGTGGATTTGTTTGGATAGTCTTGACGAGGTTGGTCTCAACGGCCATTCGCGTCATGATGAAACTGAAGATTTATTGAGTAACATGATGCGAGCGGTTGGTGAATTAATTCGGTTGAAACGAATCCGGTTCAAATTATTTTTCAGAACCGACATTTACAATTCATTGACTTACGTCAATAAAGACCATTTTAGTGCAGTGAAACTAGAATTAAGATGGTCCAAAGAAGATTTAGCAATCTTGCTTGCACATCGCTTGCAAAATCTTCATTCCGGCCATAATGGGCCTCTAACATATCCCGTCGCTTTAGATTGGATAAATCAAGTGTTTGATTGGCCTAATCAGGGACTCTTAAAGAGCTTTGACGATTTTTATAGTTTAGTGCAAGACGGTAACGAGGATGTCTTGCCACGCGACATGATTAATTTCTGTATCGCTGCCCAAAAGTGTCAAACTAACTTTGATATTCAAGGCATCAATAAACCACTAGCTGGACGGTTGATTTCAGCCCCCGCAATCAGAGAGGCTTTTGTCCAGACTTCTGCGTCTAAACTCCAAGATTTTTTGCAGGTGTTTCAAAATTTTAGAGAGACATATGACCAGCTAAAGGGAAGCCAATCAGCAGTTTTTAATCGGTCTGATTTGAGTGCTGCGTTGGGAAAAACCGATCCCTTGGATGCCAATTTGGTCATTTCTGATCTTGTGCGCGTCGGGGCGCTTGCAATCAAAGATAAAAAATCAGTAAATCAATCCGACAATTTTGAAATACCATTTCTATACGCACTAGCACTTCAAATAGGAGACACCAATGAGCGAATCTGAAGTCCAAATTAAAGAGGAAGCACCAAAAGCGCGCATTCCAAAAATGTCTGCTGAAAAAGCCCTGCCACAATCCAGCAGCGACCAGCTTGTAAAAATCATTAAGGGGTATGCGGTGGCTTCCAATGGCGGTGAAACGCAAATCAATTACAGGGACGTTGCCAGCGCGGCAAACCTGCATCCAACTGTGGTTAGCCGAAACAATTCGTTTTTATTGGAATCACAAATTTTAACTTCACCGAAGTATGGCTACTATGTTCCCAGTGAAGAAGCCGTTCGTTTTGCGCGTGAATCAGCATGGGATGAAGTGGGGGCGAAAGCGCATTTGCGAAAAATTGTGCTTGGATGCTGGTATGGTCAAGTCCTTGTTCAAAATTTCACGCTAAATCCAACCCTCAAGCGAGAGGACTTGAAGCGCACGCTGGCCATCAAATGCGGCGCAACCGAAGGTGATGCCAACGCTTTGGATTTTTTAATCGACTTTGTCATCTATGCAGGTCTGGTTGAGGTCAGCGAAAATGGCAGTCTTTCAAAAGGAAACTTCGACGAATTATCGAGTTCTGATTCAGCTGCGGATGACAACCAAATTTCAACACGTCCTGCTAAATCTGTTCAAGCTGAAGCCTTACCAACGAACCCTAAGCCAAGCGTAAATTCAGGTGCGTCTTTGGTTGTTCATGTGCATATAAAAAACTTTGACGACCTTACTCCTGAACGCGCAAAACAGTTGCAAACTTGGATGCGTTTACTTCAAGAGCAAGTTCCTTCAAGTGAGATTCAACTTGAAGGAGATTAGGTTGGCCAAACCCAATTTCATCGAACTGCCGGGCTGCGAGCCGATTCCCATCATCTTTGAGGATCGCTCGGTGCTGGCGATTGAAAACGGGTTGGCATAAGCGCCGGCAAGCTGCTATCTTTTCGCCATGAGCATTACCGCCGTCATCGAAAAGGGGTTGATCAAAATTCCCAAGGATGCCCCTTGGGCGTCCGGCACGGTCGTGCGTATCGAGCCGGTGGACGAACAATCGCCGACGTTGTTTGAGACGCTCAAGGATTTTGACGGCATGGCCGGCGATTTGCCCGCCGATCTCGCTGACAATCTCGACCATTACGTTCACGGTCATTCCCGGCCATGAGCGTTGTCTTCGCCGATGCCTTTTACTTCGTGGCGCGGCTGAACCGGCGCGACCAGCATCACGAACGGGTGCTGAAATTTTCCCGCGACTTTCGCGCCCGCCTGCTCACGTCCGACTGGATGCTGATGGAAGTGGCGGATGCGCTGGCTGAATCGGAATGTCGCGGTCGGGTGCGCGAGTTTATTCTTCATTTGCGCCAGTCGTCGGTCTGCGAAATTGTCCCCGCCTCCCGCGAACTGCTTGACCGCGCCCTCGCCTCGTATCACCAGCACGCCGACAAGGATTGGACGCTGACTGATTGCGTTTCCTTCGTCATCATGCGCGATCGGAACGTGACGGACGCGCTGACGGGCGACAAACATTTTGAACAGGCGGGATTTATCGCGTTGCTCAAATAAATCGCCGACGGCGTTGCTGCAAAATGGCCAAACCCAATTTCATCGAACTGCCGGGCTGCGAGCCGATCCCCATCGTCTTTGAGGATCGCTCGGTGCTGGCGATTGACAAGCCGCGCGGCTGGATGCTCGTGCCGGATTCGTGGCGCAAGACAAACTGGAATCTGCAGACGGCGATTGATTCGTCCATCCGTGCGGATGATTTCTGGGCGCGCTCGCGCAATCTACGATATCTCCGGCACGTTCACCGGCTGGATGCGGACACGAGCGGCGTGATGCTCTTCGCCAAAAGCGAGGGGGCGATGCGCGCGATGGGCGAGATGTTCGAGTCGCGGCGGATGGAGAAAACATATCTGGCGGTGGTCGAGGGCGTGCCGCGCGAGAAGGAATGGATTTGCGAACTGCCGCTGGGGCCGGATCCGAAACATTTTGGCAAGGTGCGCGTGGATTTAACGGAGGAAGGCAAGGAAGCCGAGACACATTTTCGTGTGCTGTTGAGCAACGAGCGGTTCACGTTGATTGAGGCGAGCCCGCTGACGGGGCGCACGCATCAAATCCGCGTGCATCTGGCGGAGTCGGGCAGTCCGATCATGTGCGACGAACTTTATGGCCGGGTGGAAAAAGGTTATCGGCTGGGCTTGCGCGCGGTGCGGCTAGCTTACAAGGACACGTTCACCCGGCGACCGGTGAATATCCTCGCGCCGACGGAATTATTTCTGAAGGAGTTTGGGTTCAAGCTCACGCCGGAATTGGCAAAAGAAAAATGGGCGGCGCAGCAGCACCGCCCTACCAAAACGGGGTAGGGACGCACTGCCGCGCGTTCCAAAATTTAGTTTGCGTAGTGGACGCCGCAGCCGTAGGGCTTGGTCTGCGAAACGGTGACGGGTTTGCCGGCGAGCAATTCGTCCACGGCGGCGCGGACGTAATTTTTCGCCGTGCGCGGATCGCCGCTGGGCGCGGGACGATTATCAATCGCACCGTCATAAGCGAGCGTGCCGTCGGTGGCGATGACGAACGTATGCGGCGTGGTTTTCATGTCGTAGAGATGGCCGACCGCGCCGGAGTTGTCATCAATCCACGCCGTCGCGGTGATTTTTTGATCCACCAATTCCTTGCGCGCCTGTTCCGGCAAGCGGTAGCTGAAATTTTTTGTATTCACGGAATCCACAATCAGCCACACGACATTTTTGGCCGCGAGGTCGCGTTGCAATTCCTGCATCGCGCCGGTCGCGTAATGGTTGTGACAAAACGGGCAGTCGGAGTTGTAGGATTCGAGGACGACGATCTGGCCCTTGTAATCGCTCAACTTGATGGTTTTGCCATTGATGTCCGTGGCGCTGAAATCCGGCGCGGGCTTGCCAATTTCAACGGCGAACGCGGCGGCGGCCATAGTCAATGCGGTTAGAGCGTTTTCAGTCACTTCGTAGCCACATGAAACAATCAATTTTCATTTGTTTTCATGCGTTTTCTTGCGAAATAGCGGCTACAGTTTTGGTTAAACCGCTCTAAAATAGTTAATAATTTTTTCATGGTGTAATTCAGTCTAGTTAATGGCTGCTGAAATAACAGACGCAATCCGCCGGTGTTTGGTTCAAAAATTCTTTGTAGCAGCCGGCGGACAGAGCGAGTGAAAACTCCTG
>DMQW01000442.1 GCA_003455565.1 Limisphaerales bacterium | reverse complement strand
GAGCGTGCCGCCCGCGAAGCCGACAGCAGCGGCGAGCAGAAACAGAACCGGGATGTATTGCGCGAATTGCGATGGTTGCGAATTATCCATCCGAAAAGTTTAAGAACTGTGCGGAAAAATTCAATGACGAAAACGTGAATTCAGAAACGCAGAGACGCGGAGGACGCGGAGGAGCGCAGAGATTGACGATATCATTTGGCCGGAGCGCGGATTGGCCCAATCCGCAGTGTGTGGAAATTCTGGACGCGCTGCGAGTTGGAACAACTCGCGCTCCGCTCTGCGTTCGTCCCCGCTTTGGTTCAACGCACGTTCGCATCGAGAAATTTCACCATCGCCGCGCCGAACGGCGCGAGGTCGCGCGGCGTGCGGCTGGAAATAAGATTGCCGTCCACGACCACCGGCTCGTTCACCCAAATGCCGCCGGCGTTTTCCAAATCGTCCTTGATGCCGAGCGAACCGGTGACGCGTTTGCCTTTGAGAATTTTCGCCGAAATCGGAATCCAGCCGCCGTGACAGATAAAGGCGACGAGCTTGCCCTGCTTAAAAAACTCGCGTGTGAGCGAAAGCACCTTCGCGTCGCGGCGCAATTTGTCCGGCATGAAACCGCCCGGCACGAGCAAGCCGCAAAAATCTTTGCTGTTCGCATCCTTCAACAACAAATCTGATTGCGCCGGATAGCCGTGCTTGCCGGCATAGGTTTTGATTTCCAGCGCGGCGCATTTCAGCGCGTAGCCGGCCTCCTCCAGCCGCAGCTTGGGATACCACAGTTCCAAGTCTTCATAAACGTCGTCCAGAAACGCGAGCACGGCTTTGTTCTTTTGCATGACGAAGTTATTCTCGAAAACCAACCGATAAACAAGCCTACACATGTCGCGCAAGCATCGTTTTTGCCAATAGTGGCAATTTATTTTTCGATTCACGTTCCTACCGCCATTCGGTTAGCTTCAGCCAGAGACACTCAAGCATCCAGAATGCGGAAAGTGAAAAATGAAAACCCTCATCACACCATCGCCCGAACCGCTCGACTGGAAAAAATCTTTGCTGTGGCTGACGCTGGCGGTGGCGTGTTTTCATGCGGCTTACACTTTGCTCAAATTCCCAGCCGCCGGACTGCTGATTTTTGGTTTTGCTTACGGACTCATCCATCTGACTGACCAACCGAATGTTCGTCGTGCATTTTATTTTGGACTGGCGGCGGGCTTTCTCTGCTACGCGCCGCAACTTTTTTTCATGTGGCGCATCTTTGGGCCGCTGGCGATTGTGCTCTGGCTGGTGCTGGCGTTTTGGATCGGACTGTTCGTGGCGATTGTCTGCGGCAGTATCCGGCGCTGGGGCAAAGTCAAAGCCGCGTGGCTGATTCCGATTGTCTGGACGGGCATCGAATACTTCCGCAGCGAACTCTACTACCTGAAATTTTCGTGGCTCAACATTGGCTACGCGCTGCCAATTGGTAGCGCACTATTTGGAATGTATGGCATGGGCTTCTTTGTATTTACAATAATCGTTATCATTTACTACTGGCGAGAATTCAAGGTGACTTGGGTTGAAGCCTTTTTGATTCTCGGAGTTTTGTTTATTGTTTTGGCTTTGTATCTTCCGACTCTTGCCAAGTCAAAAAATAAGATGAAGTTGCCCATCACATTTGTCGGCGTCCAAATGGAATTTCCGCCCGAAGCCGTCATTCCCCAAATCCTGGATCAAGCCCTGGCGAAAAGCACCAACGCGCCGATTTTCGTCTTGAGCGAATACACGCTCGACGGCCCAGTGCCGGATTCGCTGAAAAACTGGTGCCGCGAACATTCCCGCTTTCTCGTCGTCGGCGGTAAAGATCCGGTCGGCACGGATAATTTTTATGACACCGCCTTCGTCGTCGGCACGAACGGCGACATCGTTTTCAAGCAGGTCAAGAGCGTGCCCATCCAGTTTTTCAAGGACGGCCTGCCCGCGCCGAAACAGGAAGTCTGGAATTCGCCGTGGGGCAAGATCGGCCTCTGCGTCTGCTATGACTTGAGCTACACCCGCGTCACCGACGAGTTGGTGCGGCAAGGCGCGCAACTGCTCATCGTCCCAACGATGGACGTGGAATTCTGGGGCCGGCATCAGCACGAGCTTCACGCCCGCGTCGCGCCCGTGCGCGCGGCGGAATACGGCATCCCAATCTTTCGCGTCGCCAGTTCCGGCATTTCGCAGGCCGTGACCGGCAGCGGCCAGGTCGTCACCCAGACTTCCATCCCCGGCAATGGTGAATTTTTCTCCGCCCAACTAAGATTGCCATCAAGAGGCTCACTTCCGTTGGACAGATTTCTTGCGCCGCTGTGCGTCGGCGTCACCGCCATCGTCACGGCGACGTTGCTGTTCCTCACTTGGAAAGAAAAACGCGGCAAGCTGAAAAGTAAAACTGTCGCGCAGTTTTCTGTTTGCCTGACGTGAAATCAGTTGTAGGGTTTCGGCATGAGTGTCACCGCTATTCAGGATGAAATTCTCGGATTGCCCGCCATGGAGCGCGCCCGGTTGATTGATTTGCTTTGGGGTTCTTTTTCCAAACCGGAACAGCAGGCGCGGGAAGCGGCCTGGGCGGCGGAATCGGAACGGCGGATTGACGCCTTCGACGCCGGCAAACTGACGGCGCGTGACGCCACCGAGGTTTTCGCCGATCTGAAAAAGGGATTGCCGGAGTGAGGGTGCGGTTCACTTCAACGGCGGAAGTGGAACTCAAAGAGGCGATGGAGTTTTATCAATCGGCGCGTGAAGGTCTGGGCGCGGAATTTCTGGCGGAAGTGCAGGCAGCCATCAACCTCATTGAATCTTTTCCACTGGCCTGGTCGCCGCTGTCGTCACGGACTCGCCGTTGTCGCACGCATCGGTTTCCTTACGGCCTGTTCTACCAAGTCCGCAGCGATGAAATTTTAATCGTGTCTGTAATGGACTTGCGGCGTGATCCCAAACGCTGGGAAGAATACTTATAGCAGGCGATGCTCCCTCCAAATTAAAATCAGTCCGGTGAGATTTTCCTTTTGCCTGTGCCCGTTTGCCATTTCAATTCCCCGCCATGTCGCGCGAATACGTCCTGAAACCTTATCATGCGGAGATCAATCTCCAGATTGATTACGCGCGCGAACTCAATCCGCAGCAGCTTGCCGCCGTCACCGCGCCGCCCGGCCCGGCGCTCGTCATTGCCGGCGCGGGTTCGGGCAAGACGCGCACGCTCACTTATCGCGTCGCGTATCTGCTGGAACAAGGCATTCCCGCCGACCGCATTTTGCTGCTCACGTTCACGAACAAGGCCGCCGGTGAAATGATGCGGCGGGTCAGCGATTTGCTCGGCCACGAACTGCGTTCGCTGTGGGGCGGCACGTTTCATTCCATCGGCGCGCGGATTTTGCGCCTGCACGCTGACCAACTCGGCTACCAACGCGATTTCACGATTCTTGACCGAGATGACGCGCAGGATTTGATCAAGGCGTGCATGGCGGACGCGGAGATTGACAAGAAGGACAAACATTTTCCCAAACCGGCGGTGTTGAACGAAATTTTTTCGCTCACGGCCAACACACACAAGACCACCGGGGAATTGGTGGACGGCCAATTCAGTTATTTCTCGCAGTTCGCCGCGCAAATTGCCGATCTCGCCAAGCGTTACACGGCGCGCAAACGCACGACGAACGCGATGGACTTCGACGATCTGCTTGCGCTGTGGCTGAAACTTTTGCAGGACAACGTTGAGGTGCGCGAACATTATCAGCGGCGTTTTCAGTTCATTCTCGTGGACGAATATCAGGACACGAACAAGCTCCAGAGCGATTTGATTGATCTGCTCGCCGCGCGGCATCACAACGTCACGGTCGTCGGCGACGACGCGCAGAGCATCTACGCGTGGCGCGGCGCGAACTTCGCGAACATCCTGGAATTTCCGAAGCGTTATCCCGGCGCGAAAGTTTTCAAGATTGAAACTAATTACCGCAGCACGCCGGAGATTCTCAGCGTCGCGAACGCCGCGATCGCCGCGAACGTGAACCAGTTCGCCAAGGAACTTGCGCCCGCGCGCAAGTCCGGCGTGAAGCCCGCGCTCATCGCATGTCAGGACGCCGGGCAACAGGCCGCATTCATCGCGCAACGTGCGCTGGAATTGCGCGACGAAGGCGTGAGCTTGAACAATGTCGCCGTGCTGTATCGCTCGCACTTTCATGCGCTGGAATTGCAACTGGAATTGACGCGCCAGCAGATTCCCTTCTCCATCACCAGCGGCATCCGCTTCTTCGAACAGGCGCACATCAAGGACGCAACGGCATTTCTAAAACTCGTCGCCAATCCGCGCGATGAAATTTCCTTCAAGCGGCTTGTTCAACTACTTCCGGGCATCGCCGCGAAAAGTGCAGATAAACTTTTCCACATTTTTCAAAGCAGGAGTCGAGGTGACGAGACTCTAACCGAAATCGGAAATCGGAAATCGGAAATCGGAAACCAGTCAGAGCCTCCTCACGTCGGCTCCTACAAGATTGCGACTGCGCTTCAAGCTTGTTCCAAGTCGGTTCCGAAAAAAGCCGCCGTGGCATGGTCTCAATTCACCGCGACCATTTCACAGTTGGAAGACGAAACCGTCCGCAAGAGCGCGGCGCGGATGTTGCGGCTCGTGATGGACGCGGGCTACGACGATTACTTGAAGGAAACTTACGCCAACTACGAGCGGCGGCTGGAGGAATTACAGCAGCTCGCCGAGTTTGCGTTTCAGTTCGGCAGCGTGGAGGAATTTCTCACGCAACTCGCGCTGCTCACGAACGTCGAGGCCGAGGATGGCAACGCGACCAAGGACGACGCGGAAAAACTCAAGCTCTCGACCATCCATCAGGCGAAGGGCCTGGAATTCGACGCCGTCTTCGTGATCATGCTGTGCGACGGCATGTTTCCGTCCACGCGCTCGATGGAAAGCAACGAGGGCGAAGAGGAGGAACGGCGGTTGTTTTACGTCGCCATCACGCGCGCGAAGAATGAACTTTACCTCACCTACCCGCTCATCCGCGCCGGTTATGGCAGCACCGGCATGGACGCGATGCAATCGCCCTCGCGCTTTCTCGCGGAAATTCCCAAAGAACTTTTGAACGAATGGAATTTGCGTTAAACCTCGCAGCCGCGGACGTGAGTCCGCTCATCATTCCATCGAAATAAGTTTGAGCCGAGTCACATCAGCTGTTACGGCAAATTACGGCGTGGCCAATCACAGCCATTGCAAGCCGCGCTGAACCAGCTTTTCCAACTCGCACAATCCCTGCCGGATTTCGACGCGAAACAATTTGCCACGGCGCTGCGTTGAGTTTTTGCCAACAGACCACGGCGAGATTTAGCTCTCAATTCAAGACGAAACCGCTTATTCTGTGCGAAGTCGTAAAGACATATTGAGATGACAGCAAAATTATTTTCCGAACTGGGCCTTTCGCCTGAAGTATTGAAAGCCGTTGAAAAGATGGGCTTCGAGAAGGCCGCGCCGATCCAGGCCGAGGCCATTCCCGTGCTGATGAGCGGACGCGATGTCGTCGGCCAATCGCAGACCGGCTCCGGCAAAACCGCCGCGTTCGCCATTCCCGCAATCGAAAAAACCGATCCCAATCTGCGCGCGGTGCAGGTGCTCATCCTCTGCCCGACGCGCGAACTCGCGGTGCAGGTTTCGGAGGAAGTCCATAAACTTTCCATCTTCAAGCGCGGCATCAATGCGCTGCCGATTTACGGCGGCCAATCTTACGAACGCCAGTTTTTCGGCCTTAAGCAGGGCGCGCAAATCGTCATCGGCACGCCAGGTCGCGTGATGGATCATATGCGGCGCGGCACGTTGCGGCTCGACACCATCAAGATGGTCATCCTCGACGAAGCGGACGTGATGCTGAACATGGGTTTCCGCGAGGACATCGAAACTATTTTGAAGGACGCGCCGAAAGAACGGCAGACGGTTTTCTTTTCCGCGACGATACCGCGTCCGATCCGCGAGCTGATTGAAAAATATTCGCGCGATCCGCAGAACGTGAGGGTCGAGCAGAAAGCGATGACCGTGCCGACCGTCGAGCAGGTTTATTACGAGGTGGACCGCCGCTACAAAATCGAACTGCTCACGCGGCTCATTGACATTCACGACCTCAAGCTGGGAATTATTTTCTGCAACACCAAGCGCATGGTGGACGACCTCGTGGATCATCTCGAAGCGCAAGGCTACATGGCCGACCGTCTGCACGGCGACATGACACAAGCGCAACGTGACCGCGTGATGAACAAATTCCGCAAGTCCGGCCTGGAATTTCTCGTGGCCACGGACATCGCTGCGCGCGGCATTGACGTGGACAATGTGCAAGTGGTGTTCAACTACGATTTGCCCTATGACGCGGAAGATTACGTCCATCGCATCGGGCGCACCGGGCGCGTGGGCCGCAGCGGGCGGGCGATTACGTTCGTGTCCGGACGCGAAGTTTTTCAGATCCGCAACATCGAGCGCTTCACGAACGTGCGGATTCAGCGCGGCAAAATTCCGACCGCCGATGAAGTCCATGAAGTGCGCGCGAATGTGTTTCTGGAAAAACTCCGCGCGCTGCTGACCAGCGGCGAGTATCAAAAACAAGACCGCCTCATCGAACGCCTGCTCGAAGAAGGTTTCGCCTCGACGGACATCGCTTCTGCATTAATCCACCTGTTGCAAAACGGCGAAGGCACCGCCGCCGCCAAGCCCGCGCCGAAAACCGAGGAATACGAACGTCCGCCGCGCGAAGAACGTCCATCGTTCCGCGACCGTTCCGCCGATCGCGGCCCGCAACGCGATGACCGCCGCCCGAGTTTTGACAGCCGCCGCGACGAACGTCCGCGCCGGTTTGAAGACCGTCCGCCGCGCGATGACCGCAGCAGTTTTCGCGAACCCGTCCGCCGCGCCCCGGAAAAAGCCGCGCCCTGGCGCGCGGAACCCGCGCGTGTGCCGAAGACCGTGATTCCACCGCCCGGATACAAACCGGAAGTTCCAAAAAAAGCCATAGCTCCAGCCGTGATTGCGCCGCCACCGGAAGCTGCCAAAACATTTTCTGACGAAGAAATTTTAGCCTCGGTAAAAAGTCCCGGCGTGACACCGCCCGTGGCAGCCAAACCCGTGGGCAAGCCGAAGGTCAGCCGCCGCACGCCGGACACGCAGACGCGCCTCTGGATTGGCGTGGGCGAAGAACACGGCGTCACGCCGATTGATGTGGTCAACTCCATCGCGGGCGAAACCGGCCTGCCCGGAAAAGTCGTCGGCAAGGTGGACGTGCGCGAACGGCATCTGTTCGTGGATGTCGCCGCCGAACACGCGAACAGCATCATCGCCAAGCTGAACCGCGCGCAGATCAAAGGTCACAAGGTGAAGGTCAAAGTGGCGTGAACCGCTGCGCCTGAAAATCGCGGCGAAGGTTCACGCGAACAAAAGTGATTCTTTGCGAACGCTGGCGATTTGTGTAGATTGCAACCATGACTTGGCAGGAAAAAGTTTCGCAATGGCGAAAGCTGAAACCAGCGGAGCGCAAAGCCCGCCGGTGGGCGGAAGTGCCACGTCAAGTCGCCGCGAGCATGGCGTTTGAAGGCGAACCGGTGGACTTTGAATTGCTGAAAACTCTACACAACCGCCGCACGCCACGCGCTTCGTAGAAACGACGCGCGGGATTTTGTCCTACGCGCAACTCGCGCCGCTGCTGGCCGAGCGCATCTTGCGAGTGCTGCAAGATATCGAAGACGGCGTTTTCGCCGCGCGCCCGCTGGACGAATCGCTGCTGTTCGACCTTCATCGCAACATCTGCGGCGACCTTACTCCCGATTGGGCGGGACGATTTCGCACAACCGAAGTCAAAGTCGGCCAGCACACGCCACCAGCTCTCGCACCAAGTCCCGCTGCTCGTCCGCGATGACTTCGCCGACTTGAATGTCCGGCTGGCTGGAAAAGAGATGCTGCTGCTGGAAACGCTCGCTTTCGCCGAAGGACGCCTCCTGTTCATCCATCCGTTCTCTGATTTCAACGGACGCGCCACGCGCCTGCTACTGGCTGAAATCCTGCGTCGCCAAGAATTGCCTCCCGTCGAACTTGCTCCCACCAATGACACCGCCCGCAGAAATTACATCTCTGCATTGGAAGCAGCGGACCGATTGGACTGGACGCCGCTAACCAAGCTGTGGCAGGAACGTTTGGAAACAACATGAACTCGCGCCTCGCCTCGATGGAAGTCCGAGACGAAAGATCCGCTGACTGAGTGAAGTTGCAAAGTTTTATTTGAAACCATCGCTGGGACCCGCTAACACTTACGCGTGGCCCGCTTCTACGAACAACTCGCCGCCGCTGCGGATCAGCCATTCGCGCTCGCGCTCATTGCCGGCACGAAAGGTTCCAGCCCGCAACGCGCCGGAGCCAAGGCCATTTTTTTTGCCGACGGAAAAATCACCGGCACGCTCGGCGGCGGCTGTCTCGAAGCCGAGGTTCAAGCGCGCGCGCTCACGGCGTTGAAAACCGGCCAGCCCGCCGAATTCGACATGTTGCTCGATCACGATTTCGGCTGGGACGACGGCCTCATCTGCGGCGGCAGCGTGAATGGCGTGATTCTGCCGCACGCCGCGCAGTCAAAAAATCTCTGGCACGAACTGGTAAATGTCACTTCGCCAATCCGCTGGGGCGTGAAAAAAGATTTTTCCATCGCGCGCGTCATGGAAAATAATTCGGACGAATGGCTTTATCAGGAAACGGTTTCGCCGCCGATGGAATTGTGGATCGCCGGTTCCGGCCACGTCGCGCAGGCCGTCGCGCCGCTCGCGCTGCAACTCGATTTCGCCGTCACCATTTTCGACGACCGGCCGGAGCTGGCGAACCACGAATTTTTTCCGTCCGCCACAAAACTGCGCGTCGGCGGCTGGCATGAATTATTAAAATTCCGTCCGCCAACAAATGCGTTCGGCCTCATTGTCACGCGCGGCCATCAGCACGATGCGCTGGCGCTTTCGGAGTGGATAAATTTTCCGTTTGCGTTTCTCGGTTTGATCGGCAGCCGGCGCAAGGCGCGCATCATCCGCGAACAATTCATGCGGCAAAAACTCGCCACGGCGGAGCAGTTCGACCGCGTCGCGTGTCCGGTCGGGCTGGACATCGCCGCCGTCGGCACGCACGAAATCGCGGTGAGCATCATCGCGCAACTCATCCAGCAACGCGCTAAAGCAATGACTAAATCCTAAATCCGAATGACTAAAGAATTCCCAATGCCCAATGTCGAATTATCCAATTGCGCGAATGAACCGGTTTTGTCATTCGAGCTTCGTCATTCTTTAGTCATTAGGGCTTCGTCATTCGTCATTCGCCCGTTACGTTTCGCCGAAAAAACTGGAGAAGCAAAAATTTTCCCATGAGCGCTGCGGAAAAAAACCCGACCTTCGGCGTCGTCATCCTCGGCGCGGGCGCATCGTCGCGGATGGGCAAACCAAAACTGCTGCTGCCGTGGCGCGACACGACGGTCATCGGCCATTTGATTTCGCAATGGCAGGAACTTGGCGCGACGCAAATCGCAGTCGTCCTGCGCGCCAATGAGGTTGCGTTCGCGGCGGAACTGGATCGTTTGAATTTTCCGCGGGGCGACCGCATTGAAAATCCGCAGCCGGAACGCGGGATGTTCAGTTCCATTGTCTGCGCGGCAAGCTGGAATGGCTGGCGCAAGGAAATTTCAAGCTGGGTGATTGTTCTTGGCGATCAGCCGCATTTGCAGTCGGAAACTTTGCGGCAGTTGCTGGAATTTTCCGTGCAAAATCCAGAGACGATTTGCCAACCAGAGTTTGGCGGACGCACGGGGCATCCGGTAATCTTGCCACAAATAGCATGGGACGAATTGAGAAATTCACCGGCGGCGACGTTGAAAGATTTTTTGAAACTTACGGCGCTGCCACGCGTCCAATGTTCCGTAGCCGACCCCGGACTGTCGCTTGACATGGACACGCCGGAAGATTATAAACAGTTGCAAGATTCCTATTGAGTTGCATGAAAAACCCGGAGCCGGAAAATTTTGGCGCGCATTCACGGCGCACATTTCTTAAAAGCCTCGGCACAGTCGCCGCCACGGCCGCGACGGCGCAGGTGCGGTCCGTCGCCGCCGAACTGGAAAAAGCCAACGCGGAAAAAGTCATCGGGCCGGACGCCGTTCCCGTGACGCTGAAAGTCAACGGCGAAAAACTCAAGCTCATGCTGGAGCCGCGCGTGACGTTGCTTGATGCGCTGCGAAATTATTCCAGTCTCACCGGCGCGAAGGAAGGCTGCGACCGCGCCGTCTGCGGTGCCTGCACGGTTTTGCTCGGTGATACGCCGGTTTATTCCTGCCAGAAACTCGCCATCGAGGCGCAAGGTGACGAGATCACCACGGTTGAAGGTCTGGCGAAAAATGAAAAACTGACCAAGGTGCAGCAGGCATTTCTCGACAAGGACGCACTGCAATGTGGCTACTGCACGCCGGGTTTTGTGATGAGCGTGACGGCGTTGCTGAAAAAAAATCCGCGCCCGAATGCCAACGACGTAAAACACGCCTGCGCCGGAAACTTCTGCCGCTGCGGCACGCATCCAAGAATTCTGCAGGCCGCGCTCAAGGCGGCGGGTGTGGAAACCGCGAGCAAAACGGAGGTCATTGATTATGTCTAACTGGCCCGCCGAAACCAAATACATCAGCCACTCGACGGCGCGTATTGATGCACCGGCGAAGTTGACCGGACAAGCGCGTTATTCGTCCGACATTCAGGCGAACGGCTGGCTTTACGGAATGATCCTCCGCTCGAAATGGCCGGCGGCAAAAATTTTGTCGGTCAATTTGGAGGCGGCATTGAAAATTCCCGGCATCAAGGCCGCTGTCACGGTGAAGGACGGCCCGCAGACCATTCGTTATTACGGCGAGGAGATTGCCGCTGTCGCCGGCACGAGCAAACAGGCGTGTCTCGATGCGTTGCGCGTCATCGAAGTGAAGGCCGAGCCGCGTCATGAATTTGTTGTGCGCGAAGACGACGCGAAGAAGGAAAATTCTCCGCCGGTATGGGAAGGCGCGGCCAATGCGTCAGCTCCGCACGTCCGCGAATCCGGCAGCGTGGACACGGCGTTTCCCGAATGTGCGGCGGTCATCGAAGGTTTTTACACGACGCCGGTGCAGATTCATCATCCGATGGAGACGCACGGCAACACGGTTTCATGGACGGACGAAGGCGTGACGGCGTGGGCCTCGACACAGGGAATTTCCAGCGTGCGCGACGGACTCGCGGGCGCATTGAAACTCGATCACAGCAAAGTTCGCGTCATCACCGAATACATGGGCGGCGGCTTCGGCGCGAAATTCGGCGCGGGTGTTGAAGGGGTTCTCGCCGCAAAACTTTCGCGCGAAGCGAAAGCGCCTGTTCGCCTGATGCTCACGCGATTTGACGAGGCGCTGGCCGTCGGCAACCGGCCTTCCAGTTTTCAAAAAATCAAAATTGGCGCGACGGCCGACGGAACCTTGCACGCGTTCGAGATGGAAAATTACGGCACGGCGGGCATCGGTGCCGGCGGCGATTCCGGCGGCGGCGGCGGCGGCGCGGACATTCCCGCGCCATACATTTACAAAGTGCCGAACACGCGCGTGAAGCAATCACATGTGGCGGTCAATGCGGGTTCCGCCCGCGCGTTTCGTGCGCCGGGAAATCCGCCCGCGTCGTATGGAATGGAATCCGCGATGGACGATCTCGCCGTGAAACTCGGCATGGACCCGCTGGAGTTGCGGCTGAAAAATGATCCGAGCGAAATCCGCCAGCGCGAATACAAACTGGGCGCGGAAAAATTTGGCTGGAAACAAAAATATCAAAAGCCCGGCAGTTCGCCCGGCGTCGTGAAAACCGGCATCGGCTGCGCGGGCGCGGCGTGGCCCGCCGGCGGCGCGAGCAAGAGCACACAAGGCGAGGCGCAGATCAATCCCGACGGCAGCATCGAATTTCGTCTCGGCGTGCAGGACATCGGCACCGGCACTCGCACGGTCATCGCGGTCGTGGCGGCGGAAATTCTCGGCCTCAAGCCGGAGCAGATCACGGTGCGCGTCGGCGACACAAATTTTCCGCCCGGCCCCGGCAGCGGCGGCAGCACGACGTGCGCCTCGATTTCGCCGACCGTTTTTGACGTTTGCACCAAGGCATTGGAACAATTGCAGACGCAGACGGGCATTGCTGACGCGCGCGGGGAAAACTGGTTTGTCGCGTGCAAAAAACTCGGCGTGAGTCCGCTCGTGGTTCACGGACAATGGCAGCAAGGGCTTTCGTCTGACCACGCTTGCGGCGTGCAGTTCGCCGAAGTTGAAGTGGACACGGAAACGGGATTGGTCACGGTCAAAAAAATTCTTGGCGTTCACGACTGCGGCCTCATCATCAATAAAATCACGCTCGAAAGCCAGATCAACGGCGGCATCATCATGGGCCTGGGCTACGCGCTTTACGAGGAACGCGTGATGGACAATTTGTCCGGCGTGGTGCTGAATCCGAATTTCGAGACTTACAAACTGCCCGGCATCGCGGACGTGCCGGACATTGAGGTCGTTTTGATCAACATGCCTGAACGCGGCGTCATCGGCATCGGCGAACCGGCGACGGTTCCGACCGCTGGCGCGATTGCGAACGCCGTCGCTAACGCAATCGGAGTTCGTGTTTCTAGTCTGCCCATTACGCCTGCAAAAATTCTCGCCGCCCTCGGAAAAGTTCCACCGCCTGTCAACGCATGAAAGCTTTTGAATACGCCACCGCGCACTCGACCGACAGCGCCCGCCAGCTTGTCGCCGACAAGGGCGCTTATCTCGCCGGCGGCAACGACTTGCTCGGCCTGCTCAAGGAATATCTCGTCAGCCCAAACATTCTGGTCAACATCAAGTCGCTGCCCGGCTTGGACAAAATCGAACGCGGCGGAAAAATTTGGACGATTGGTTCGCTCGTCACCGTCGCGCAGATCGAGGACGATGCGGAAGTTAAAAAAGTTTTTCCCGGCCTGCACGAAGCCGCGTCCGAAGTCGCCTCGCAGCAAATCCGCAATGTCGCCACCGTCGGCGGCAACCTCGCGCAACACTCACGCTGCTGGTATTTCCGCCATCGCGACACGGTCTGCCTCAAGAAAAACGGCGACCTCTGCTACGCGCGCAACGGCGAGAACCGCTACCACAGTTTGTTCACCGGCAACCCCTGCATCAGCCCGGTGGTATCAAGTTTAGCAACGATTTTCACCACGCTCGACGCCACGGCCATCGTGCTGCGCGACGGCAAGGAAACACGCATGAGCATGGCCGAGCTTTACCAGCGCGCCTGGGAAAATCCGCTGGCGCACAATTCGCTTAACGCCGGCGATTTGATTTTGCGCGTGGAAATTCCGACGACGCGCAGCCGCAGCGCCTATATGCAGGCGAGCGACAAACACGCTTTTGATTGGGCGCTCGTCAGTTGCGCGGCGGCGGCGGAAGTCGTGGATGGAAAATTAAAATCACCGCGCGTCGCGCTCGGCAGCATTTCACCCGTGCCGCATCAGGTCGAGGCCGCGAACAGTTTTCTCGATGGAAAAATTTTGGACGACGCAACCGC
>DMQW01000303.1:995-2950 GCA_003455565.1 Limisphaerales bacterium | reverse complement strand
GTGCGGATTTTCATTCGTTCTCCTTCAGCACATAGCCGATGCCGCGCACGGTGTGCAATAGTTTCGACTCGAAGCCGTCGTCAATTTTTTCGCGCAGCCGTTTCACATAAACGTCCACCAGGTTCGTGCCGGGGTCGAAATCGTAGTCCCAGACTTTTTCAATGATGCTCATGCGGCCGCAAATGCGGCCGGTGTTGCGCAGCAGAAATTCCAGCAGACGATACTCGCGCACGGTCAGTTCGATTTTCGCGTGGCCGCGTTTGACCTCGTGCGAAATGGTGTCGAGCGCAAGGTCGGCGAGCCGCAGCACGATGGATTTGTTGTCGCCGCCGCGCCGGACGAGCGCGCGGACGCGGGCGACGAGTTCGGCGATGATGAACGGCTTGGGCAGATAATCATCCGCGCCGGCGTTGAGTCCCGCGACGCGTTCATTGACTTCGCCGCGTGCGGAAAGGAGCAAAACGGGTGTGGCGTTTTTCCGTTCGCGCAACTGCGACAAGACGCTCAAGCCATCGCGGCCCGGCAGCATGATGTCGAGCACCAGCGCGTCAAACGTCGTCGTCGTGGTGGCGGCCAGCGCATCGTCGCCGTTGCCGCAAACGTCCACGGCAAAGCCTTCGGCCTGGAGCGCCTTGCGGATGAACGAGGCGGTTTTCTTTTCGTCTTCGACGACGAGGATGCGCATGAGTTTGATTCTATGGAAAGGGCGGCCGCCGACGAGCAAAACCCGGCGGCGGCGTGAGATTCCACGGCGGCTTAATCCTTGCCGGCAGCTTCCTTGTTCAGGATCTTGCCTTCGGGCGAAATCGTGTATTCGATTTTTTTGCCTTTCTTTTCGATCACGACTTCGTAGGTGGTTTTGCCTTCCTGCACGACTTTTTCCGGTGCGCCCGCCGTGCCGTGCTTGCTTTTCTTCGCGATGGTCTGCTGCACGGCGGCCGGCACCTCGGCCGGCGCGACGGCGCCTTCGGTGCTGAACAGCCTGCCGTCCGGGCGGAAGGCCACTTCGGACGCCTGGCCGTTCTTTTCGATGTCGAATTCGATGACCTTCGTGCCGTCCACGTCGCTGTTCTCGATGCCCTTGATTTCGGTTCCGGTGGCGTAGGCTTTGACGGCCTCCTGCACGGCAACGGGAACCTGGTCCAGCGTGATCTTGACTTCCTTTTCGTCGCCCGCGAACGACGCGGGGGCGAGCAGGGTGACGATGGCGGCGGCCATCCCGATGACAATTTTATTTTTCATTTTATGTTTTGGTTGCTGCGGAATCATTTCCGCCCCGTCAGTTAAGCAGAAGTTTCTGACGCCGCCATGAACCGCAGATGAAATGTTTGTCATCCGCGCCGGCGGCGGAAAAATCATTCCGGCCCGTAAACCAGAACCTTGAAACTGCCGGGCACCATCCGGCCGCGCCGCTGGCCGGGCGCCGGTTCGTCAAACTTGGCCGAGGCCAGATAGATTTTGTGCGTCGCCGGATCCAGCGCCATCGTTCGCGCGCCTTTTTCCGTTTTCAAAGTCTGCACCACCGTCAGTTTGTCGCCGTCCTCTTTCGCAATCGTCACCGTGCCGTCGCCGCAGGAGGCGAAGGCTAGTTGTGTTCCGGGATCAAAGTCGTTCGCGTCCACGCCGCTGCCGATGGGGACGCTGGCCAACACTTTGCCGCTGGCGCTGTCCATCATCACCATCGTCTTGCTGCCGCCGCAGCCGATGAACAGCCGGTGGTTTTTCAGGTCAATGGCCATGCCGGAACCCTCCTCGCCGGGCGCAATCGGCCAGCGGTTCACGACCTCGTGCTTCTTGGTGTCAATCGCGACGACTTCGCTTTTGTCTTCGAGATTGTTGAACACGCGACCGGCCTTCACATCCGCCTGCGCAAATTCCGGCTTGCCGCCGAGCGGAATGGTGGCAACCACTTTGCCCGCCTTCGGATCAATCACCGTCGCCGACTGGCCGCGGCC
>DMQW01000303.1:0-711 GCA_003455565.1 Limisphaerales bacterium | reverse complement strand
CGCCTTGTTTTCGCGGCCATTGCTCGTCACACCGAGACCGAGATCAGGACAAGGTGCCAAGCCGTGGACGCCCGGCGTGTTCGTGATTTCGCCGACGACCGCGTCCTTCGCCAGATCAATCACCACAACTTTCGTGGCGTGCGATACATAAAGCCGCTGGGCCGCCGAATCCACCGACGCATAATCCCAGCCGCCGTCGCCGCCCACGGGAATTTCCTTGATGAAATGATAAGGTTCCGCCGCGCGGCAAACCGTCGCGACGGCGAGTGAAAACAAAACAGGCAATAGAATTTTTTTCATGGATTTGATTTGGTTGGAATGATCGTGATAACTTTTGCGCTTCTGTGCATCTGCCGTCAACAAACAAAGGCCGGGTGCTCTTGGTGCTGCTTAAAAAAACATACGTCCTATGAAACGAAACCTGCATGAACACCGCATGAACGGCGCATGACAATTCTGTAATGTAAAAATTACCGCCGGCCAGTTTTTTAATTTCTCCTTCATCCCGCCGGCGGCGACCGCAACGAAACCGTCGCCGACTCGAAATTGTCGCGGCGCTGAAGAAAATGGAAACGACGCATTGGCTCGTGCTGGCCGTGGACTTGCCGCTGATAGAGGCGGCGTATTTGAAAAAATGATTTCCATGGCATAACAAAAATTTACTGGACTTTGCACGGACACAAATTCAAGAATGACGCAGTCCCGAATCAA
>DMQW01000428.1 GCA_003455565.1 Limisphaerales bacterium | reverse complement strand
CAGTTCGTGAAGATGTCCATGTCGTTCACGGGCGGAATGACGAAGCCGATCTTGAACTTTCGCGGCAGATAAGTTTTGCCGTAAAGCGGATCAACGAAATTTTTATTTTCCGCCGCGTCGTTGTCGAGTTGCACGCCGTCAATCCAGATGGAGTGATACGCCTTGGTCTGCGGCGCGAGCGCGAGCGCGACTTTGTGCGCGTCGGCAATCACTTGTTCGCGCGCCTTCGTGTAAGCGGGCGTGGGCGCGGCCATGACGTTGCGGTTCACGTCGCCGCAGGCCGCGAGCGTGGAGAGCAGCGACTCGTTGATCTTCGCAATGAGCGGACGCAAATTTCCTTTGAGCACGCCGTGGAACTGGATGCTCTGGCGCGTGGTGATGCGGAACGTGTTGTTGCCGTATTTCGTCGCAAGATCGTCGAAAACGCACCATTGCTTCGCCGCCATCACGCCGCCAGGAATGCGGCTCCGGATCATCATGATGTATTTCTTGCCGGTCTTGCGCAGATCGCGGTCGTCCTGCTGGTAGGAGCCGTGAAATTTCAGGAACTGGTTGTCGTCCTCGGAGAAATGGTCGTTGGCCGGATCAGCCAGCGTCGCGGCAATGGTGCCGGCCAAGGTCGGTATCGCGTCCTTGATGATTTCGGAGTGCGTTAATTTTACTGGTGTTTCAGCGCTCATAAGCGAATTGCTAGGATAACTTGCCATGTGCTTTTGTTCAAGCGCAGCTTCAGAAAGGCTTTTCGCGCGGGCAGACGTAATTCAAGTTGCCGGCACGAATTTTTGAAGCCATTTCGTCAAGCCGAACAGCGCGATGAAAACAATTCCCATCCAGCGCGGGCATTGCGGTGCTACGGCCAGCCAGTCCACAAAGACAATTCCCGCCAGCAGATTTGAAACCAGCCGCCCGACGTTCACATCGCCGCCCTGAAAAACCGGCCGCGCGCAACGCGCCAGCCACAACCCCAGCACCAGCGCAATCCAGACCGCGCGCAGACGGAACCCGCCGTTGTTCATGGCCATCGCCAGAACGATGGGCGCGGCCAGCGAGAGCAGCGCCCAATACGGAATCGGCCCGCGATAACTTTCGCGCCGCGCGACGTAGCTCAACCCGACGACATATAATGCCAGCGCCGCGCCGCAAAAAATCGGCAAGCCATTCAAACCGTCCGCGCCCGCCGCGCCGGCGATGACGTAAACCCAAAACCGGCACGCCCCCATCAGCCACGGCGACGCGGTGATGAGTTTATGCGCGGCGTCGTAAAGCAAAATAAAGAGCGCGAGAATAATGGCGGCGACGGCGGCAATTTTTCCGCAGAACAGCAGCAGTAAAATCCCCGCCGCCAGCAGGCCGAAGCCGCCACGCCAGACGAGTTGAAGTGAAATTTTTCCGGTGGGAACCGGACGTTCCGGCCGGCGCTGCCGGTCGAACTCGGCGTCAAACGCGTCGTTCAAAAACATGCCGCCGGTGTAAAGCGCGCTCGCGCCGAGGAACAGGAACGGCAGTTTCCAGAAATTTCCGCCGCCGCCGAGCCACCAGCCCGCGAGACAGTTCGACCAGACCGTCGGCAGATTCGACACGCGGCCAAGGATGAGCAGCGTGCGAAATTTTCTGGTGATGTCTGGATTCACGCGCGGAGGAAAACAAAAAAAATCGCGGCTGGCGAGTCTGCGTTCGCATGATCCCGCACTTTTTTCTTTCGGCAAATCAGGAGCGTGCGTTCACCAATCCTTGAATTTCCGCTGGTTGTCCTTCGGTTTTTCCGGCGGTTTCAACTGTAAAAATTGCTCGTCGCTCTTCTGCGAATCCAGCAGACGCTTCGCCTCCGCCGGCGTCATTTGTCCCGGCGCGACCGGCTGGGCATCCGTATTCTTATCTTCGGGCTTCTCGCCGTCCTTTTTTTCAGAGGCAGACTTTTGCTGCTCCGGCTGTTTTTGCTCGTCTTCTTTTTTTTGGCCGGACGATTTTTCAGCCTGATCTTTCTGATCTTGTTTTTGCTGGTCTGGTTTGGCCTGCGACTGCTGTTTTTGCTGGTCTTTGGAATTTTGCGACTGCGACTGGCTTTGCTGTTTGAGCAACTCATCCAGCTTCTTCAACTTGTCGTCATCGGGATAAAACGTCAGCCCGTCGCCCACCGCTTTCTTGGCCTCGGGGATGTTGTTGGAAATGTAGAACTGCGCGCCGCGATGGAAAAAATCATCGGCGGGCGCAAGCTGCGCTCCAGCTTTGTGCCATGATAAAAATAGCAGGCTAAGGCTGATGAGGAGTGACAATCGCATCAATATCCTTCAGTTTTTTGGTGAAATCTTCAAATTGTTTCGCCGCGATCTGAATCTTCGCCAGGCTCTCCATGATTTCGACGGCGTGGTGATAATTCTTCTGCCGCACCGCCGCATCCGCATCGCTCTTGGCCAACCGCATCGCTTCTTTGAGCCGCTTGATCTGCTCGACCGCATCCTTGGTGAACGCCAGATTGAACGCCGCGTCCGCATCGGTTTTGTCCAGTGTCACCGCTCGTTCGAAAGTCTTCGCCGCCGTCTCCAGACCTTTTTCCAAACCGTCCAAATCCTTCGCCGCCTTTACCTGTTGAAACTGCGTGTTGCCAAGGTTGTAAAACGCCTTCTGTTGCAATTTCAAATCCGGCGACAGCGTGACCTGCTGGAAAAGTTTCTGTGCGAGGTCAAAATTAGTCGCGCCATATGCCGCATCGCCGGCGTTGAACACCAGCCGCAAGTCGTTCGTCCGCACTTCCGCCAGCTTGGAAAATTCTGTCAGCGCGTTTGTGTAATTACCGGACTTGTAATCACGCAGCGCGCTTGCCGGCGAGGCCCCGGCTATTTCAGAAAGGCCTAACAATGTGAACAAAACGAATATCCCCGCCACACCTGAAAGCGGCGAGCGTTTCTCCCTC
>DMQW01000218.1 GCA_003455565.1 Limisphaerales bacterium | reverse complement strand
GAAAAAAGTTGCGACGTCCAGTTTATGAAAAGCATGATAGCTTTCTCAAATAAAGGCGCATGAAACAAAAAAACATAAACACGATTTTCTGGATGGTTATTTTTGCGGCAGTGACCTTTTGCATTATCCCGATCACTTTCGCTGTCATCGTCTTCTCACATATCATATATATCATGTCAGATACATCGCTTGAATATGTCTTGTGGCCCTTGAGGCTCATTTTCATTGCGTCGCCGTGGGTCGCATTGTTTCTTGGATTGCGAGGGTTGCTCCCCGGAACCAAGCCGATGGCTGTCACTAAGCGCGGCACCAACACCATATCCAAGATTCTGACTTTTATCGTGATTGTCATTGTCGGATTGTTCACATTGGGCGCGTGGGTTGCCTTCCTGCCTCCTCCCGGACCTCCCAATATTTCAATCACATTTCTCGGCTACACGAACGACGCCACTGGCACCCAACTTGCGAAAATCGCAGTCACCAATCTGAACGCCTCTACAATCTTTGTTTACGAACCCAACATCGAAATACAGGCGCCGACAGATCCGCGTGGCTATGAGAATTATTTTTCGGGGGTCAATTGTTCATGGCATTCGATGCTCGATAGAGGCGCATCTGGAAGTTTCACAATTCCACCGCCAACAAATCAATCACCGTGGAGACTTTCATTCTTGGTTTATCCTGATCGAAGCAGAGGCGCTAAGAACACCATCAAAGGCGTAGTGAGCATTTCTTGCCTGAGCGTTGGTCTGTGGCCAATGTTTTGGAGATTCCTCCCGCTTGGTGGCGCGTTTAGGCACCCTTACAATATTGAAGGCGATTGGATTAAGAATGCGAGATGACCATGATGCTAATTTTCCGTCGTCGCTTCACGACCGCGTGCCGCCAAAAATTTTTTCAATTCCTCCGCCGCTTTGCCGCCGAAACCCGGCACGGCGGCTAATTGTTCCAGCGTCGCCGTCCGCAGCCGCTGCACCGAGCCGAATTTTTTCAGCAACGCCGCCTTGCGCCGTTCGCCGATTCCGGGGAATTCGTCCAGCACGCTTTCTGAAATCCGCTTGAGCCGCAACTGCGCGTTGTAGGAATTAGCCACGCGATGACATTCGTCTCGCAAACGCTGGAGCAGTTTCACCGCCGGATGGTCGAGGCCGAGCCGCAACGGTTCGCTTTTGCCCGGCAAATAAATTTCCTCAAACTCCTTCGCCAGACCGATGACGGGAATTTTTTCGAGGCCGAGTTTTTTTAATTCCGCACACGCGACGTTGAGCTGTCCCTTGCCGCCGTCAATGAGGATGAGGTCGGGCAGATTTGAAGTTTGGAGTTCCGCGTTTACGCGGGCCGCCTGAAGGCGGGACTCCGAACCTTCAATTTTCGCCTCGCACAGCAACCGTGAATACCGCCGCCGCACCACCTCCGCGATGCTCGCAAAATCGTCCTGTCCCTCGACGGTTTTGATTTTGAACCGGCGATAATTCGCGCGGTCAGGCCGGCCATTCTTGAAACTCACCAGCGACGCCACCGCAAACGTGCCGCTGATATTTGAAATATCAAAACCTTCAATCCGTATTGGCGGCGCGGGCAAACCAAGAATCTTCGCGAGTTCGACCAGATCATTTTCGGGATTGATTGACAGCGGTAATTTGTAAGGCACGCGAGCGAACTTTTCCGTTTTCTTCCAGGTGTCTTGCAGGTCGCGGATGAGGTCGCGCAGGTCGGCGGCCTTTTCAAACTCGTGCGCGGCGGCGGCTTTTTTCATTTCCGCTTCGAGCTGGCCTTGCATTTCGCGGCACTGGCCTTCGAGAAAATTGCACGCGGCCTTCACCTGTTCCAGATACTGCTCGCGCGTGACGTTGCCGACGCACGGCGCGGTGCAGTATTTCAGATGCGCGTAGAGGCAATGCTTGTAGTCCGCCGCGCCCGGCGTGAACACGCGGCAGCCGCGCAGATTAAATTGTTTCCGCGCGAGCGCGACGGTGTTGCGCAGCCCGACCGAATTCACGAACGGCCCAAAGTAGCGTGCGCCGTCGTCTTTTTTCAGGCGCGTGAAAGTGAAGTTCGGAATCGGGTCGTTTAAGTTGACCTTGAGCATCAGGAAGCGTTTGTCGTCGCGCAGGCTGATGTTGAAGCGCGGCTTGAATTCCTTGACGAGCTTGCTTTCAAGCATGAGCGCTTCGGGTTCGCTTTTGACGACGTGGACATCAAAATCGCAGATCGCCTCGACGAGCGCGTTGAATTTCAAATCCCAGCCCATGCGCCGCGATGGATGAAAATACTGGCTGACACGCTTGCGCAAATCGCGCGCCTTGCCGACGTAGATGACGGTGCCGAAGCGGTCCTTGTGCAGATACACGCCAGGCTTGTGCGGGACGGTTCCCAGTTTTTTACGGATGGCTTCGGAGACAGGCACGCGGGGAATTTCCACGCAAAGGCGCAAAGGCGCAAAGGAATTTTCATCGGGCTTAACCACGCATGGACGCAAATCAACACGAAGGCAGAAGAAATTTGGAGTTGCGCGCGAAATCAAATCGGCTTATTAAAACGGCAAATCTGCGAAAGGAATCATATGTCTGAAAACCAAAACCAAGCTCCGCCGCCCATCGAACCACCACCGCCTGTCACGTCGGCAACCTCGTCACCAACGCCGCCGCCCAGCCCCGAAAGCCAGGCGCGCACCTGGAATATGCTCTGCCACTTGAGCGCGCTGGCGGGTTTTGTGTTCCCGTTTGGAAACATTCTTGGCCCGCTGCTGGTCTGGCAGATCAAGAAAAACGAATTCCCATCGGTGAACGTCCACGGCAAAGCGGCGCTGAATTTTCAGATCACCCTGACCATCGTGGTTTTTGTCGGAATGTTTGCGGCGGCGATATTATCCTTCATCCACATTGGCTTTTTGCTCTTCCCGCTCGTGATGCTCCTTGGTCTGGCCGGACTGATCCTTGCCATCATCGCCGGCATCAAGGCCAACAACGGCGAAGATTACAAGTATCCTTACAGCTTTGAACTGGTGAAGTGAGCGTGATGGGTGACGGAATTTTTAGACGCGAATTACGCTAATTTCCGCGAATTCAATTAGCGAAAATTCGTGAAATTCGCGTCAAAGTTTTATTCCGCTTTCCGCTTTCCGCTTTCCGCTTTTCCCGTCATGTGCCGGTGGACGAAGAAATAATAAAGCCCGCCGAGCATCAGCGCCGTGCCGCCAACGGATAAAATGACTTTGTGCATTTCGCCCTTGGTAATATCCGCGCCGATTTTCACGCCCAGCCAGCACAATACCGAACACCAGATCGCCGAGCCGAGCAGCGTGAAGATGGAAAATTTTAGATAACTCATCCGCACGATGCCCGCCGGAATGCCGATGAGATGCCGCACCACGGGCAGCAGCCGCGAAATGAAAATCCCCATCGCGCCGTAATGCACCGCCCAGCGTTCCGCACCCTCGATTTTTCCGGCGGAGATGAAAACGTATTTGCCGAAACGCATCAGCAACGGACGTCCGGCGATCCGCGACGCCCAATACATCAATGTCGCGCCGAGCCACGAACCGAGCGTGCCCGCCAGCACGATACCCCACAGGCTCAAGGGAATCTGTCCCGTGTGCGCCCAATGCGCCGCCGGCGGGATGACGATCTCGCTCGGCAGCGGGAACACCGAACTTTCCACCACCATCATGAGCGCGATGGCCGGATAGCCGCCCGTTTGCAGCGCGTGATTATACCAATCGCTCAGGCTCTGGATGATTTGATGCATGAAGCCGTGCTTTATAGCGGAAATTAAAATCGGCGCAATCACTTTGGCGCCGGATCGCAAAAAGGGGTCGTGATGGCATCGGGCGCGGACGGGACTTGAATGCTCGGTTGGGAACCCCCTCCATTCCGGCGGGAATGGAGGCGGTTCCGACCGGAATGGCCTCGATGCGGGAAAGAAGTGTTCTGTTTCCAGCCGGGAAAGCCTTCTTACCTGCCGGAATTGCCTCCATTCCAGAAAGAATTGCCACGATTCCCATCGGAATTGCCTCCTTTCCAGCAGGAATGGCCGCGATTCCACCCGGAAAAACAGCTTTTCCCGCTGGAAAAGGAGCCATTCCAGCGGGAAAATATCGCAATCAACTCAAAATCAGCTACTTGCTATTTTGCCGGTGCCGCCATGACGGGGGCGGGCGGTGTGGGGG
>DMQW01000102.1:3301-3566 GCA_003455565.1 Limisphaerales bacterium | reverse complement strand
CCATACCACGCGAACGTCATGAAAACATTCGAGCAGGTCAGCAGCACGATGGGCAGCCAGCGGGATGAGGTAATATCCATGCCGCAGAAAATGAATTCACCGACCGGCGGTGTCAAATGGGAATGTGCCGATTTTCAGTCACGGAGTGGCGCACGAAAGCCCACGGTGAAACCGTGAGTTGGTCGTTCAAAAAGTTCAAGCCCCGATGAGGCGGCAGAAAATCACCGGCGGAAAATTCTTTCGCCCCGGCTTGCCGCGTCGAAGT
>DMQW01000102.1:0-3056 GCA_003455565.1 Limisphaerales bacterium | reverse complement strand
CCACGGTTTCACCGTGGGCTGCTTTCTGCCGTTTCGCCGGCGCTGGGGCCGGCCGGTTTTGAAGCCCACGCGAACGGCAGGAAAAGGTTCGCGCCGCAAGTCCGCCAACCTGCGCCGGCTGGTTTTCGACTTGCGCCGGCTCTCCGGCAATCTGCGCGGGCGTTTGCCGGGCTGGCACGACCAAAATCCGCTCTGCGCGCCGAAAAACCGCTTTGCGCGGGCTGCCGGCGTTCCTGCGCGGAAGAAATCCGCTTTGCGCGGGCAAATTTCACTTTGCGCGGCGATTTTCCGGTTTGCGCGGACGCCCGCCGGTTTTGCGCGGACGAATTTCGGTTTGCGCGCTGAAAATCCGGTTTGCGCGGGCGTTTTTCACTTTGCGCGGGCTTTTTGCGCAAAACACACCTCTTTTCCCACCCGCAGGTGTATAAAAAGAGACAGTTTGGCCGAACTTGGCCGGTCGTAAATACTCCTAGAGCCGGTCACCGACCGGTTTTGCCGCCCACGCGAACGGCAGGAAAAGGTTCGCGCCGGTCAGCCGCACGAGGGGCAACCAGTAGGATTCAAAAAGCGCGATCATGAGCTGTCGGGATTTATCAAAATTTTTGTGGGATGAAAATCATCCAATCTCCGGGTTTGGAGATAAAAGGCCAGTTTGTTCTAGCTCCACAGCCTGCATTTATTCCGATTTGTAAAAAAGCTGAATTCATTATGGCAGGCACAGCGCGTGCATCGTTTGGTAGATAGGTCCAGACAGTATCTCCGTTTGTTTGCCATGTAATTTTAAGTCCAGGCCATTCAATTGATTCACCTTGCGGGCCAAAGAAACAAAAAAATACTGGCAAGTCTTTTGCGAGATCGCCAATCGGACTGTCATAAATAAAATTAGCACCGATGTCCACAACATCATCATTTTTGCCTGTGCCATACCCTGCTTCATCGAGCAACGCTCTAATTTGAGAAGCATAAGTTTTTGTCTCACTGTCTTTTATTCCTACAAAAACCTTGACCGGACTTTTGGGAAAGTCTTTTAAATAGTTTGCGAATGCCTCCTTCTGTTTTGTTGTTATTCTTCTAGGCTGTAATTTGGTCTCAAGCTCTATGTTTTTCTTGCGAAGCTCTTCAGCTCGTTCAGTTGCATCGCCAGCAGCTTTTCGGGCTTTTCCAGCTTCCTCATTCAGTTGTGCAGTTATGATTCCAGAAATGTGTGATGTTGTGGAATGGGCGAGGAGTTCAATCGCAAGGCCAAAAATAAGAACCAACACAGAAAGTTTCTCGAATTTTTTCTTGGCGGTTTTGCCATTCAGAAATTTTGTAAATTCCGCGACAAACTCACCCAACACGCCGAGTATTACAATCACAGTCCCCGTGCCTTCGAGGAATTCCCAAAATGAAAGCCATGACGGAGAAAACATAGAGATGAAATTACAGCCTCACCGGAATATTCTTCTGCTTCAAAAACCGTTTCACGTCGCCGACGGTGTAGGTGCCAAAATGGAAAATGCTCGCGGCAGGAACAGCGTCGGTTTTCCCTTTCATATTCCCTAAAGTTTTTCCGTGGGTGTGAAGGGCAGGCCGCGTTCGCCGTTGAATAGTTTCTTCAACCGCCGGTCGCTGGAACTCGTCTTGCGTCGGATGACGCCGGGCGCAACCAACTGGCTGCTCTCGCGGCGGGCGCGCCGGCCTTTCAACCAGTCGGCCCAACTGATCGAGCCTTCAATCGGGATGCACGGGACTTTTGATTTTGAGTTCATCGGCAACTTCTTTCACCAGCTTAATGCACTGTGGAAGGTTACGATATTCCGGTAGATTCGCAAGCCGACTGCAAACTTCAGGGGTCTAAAACTTGACGCGAATTGCGCGAATTTACGCGAATTAAATTCGTGATAATTCGCGTAATTCGCGTCAAAATTTTTTCTTGTCCCACGAACAACTTTATAGCCGCACGGGAATATTCTGCTGCTTCAAAAACTGTTTCACGTCGCCGACGGTGTAGGTGCCGAAATGGAATATGCTCGCGGCGAGGACGGCGTTGGCTTTGCCTCTCATGTCGGTCTATAATTTCTCCGTGGGTGTGAAGGGCAGGCCGCGTTCGCCGTTGAACAGCTTCTTCAACCGCCGGTCGCTGGAACTGCTCTGGCGCCGGATGATTTCAGGCGCGACAAGATTGCCCATTTCACGACGATGACGCCGCCCTTTCAGCCAGTCTTCGTAGCTGATTGAGCCTTCAATCGGGATGCAGGGGACTTTTGACTTTGAGTTCATCGGCGACTTCTTTTACCAGTTTCTCACACTCTGGAAGGTTACGATATTCCGGCAGATTCGCAAGCCGCCGGACTTCATCCCAATTCACCGCAATATCTCCGCCCAGAATGACGGCGATAAATTTTTTTGCACAATCGCGCGCGGTTTGATTTTCTCCGGGATAAACGGAAACGAGCACGCGCTCGACAAGCAAATCTTCCGGCTTCATCACCAGCACATCCCCGTAGGGTGCCTGCACGCGGCGATACGGCGTGCGCGCAAAACTTTCCGCGAAGCCGAGCACGTCCACATACATCCCGGCAACCTGCCAGTTGCGCGGGCCACCTTTTGCGCCAAGCAAACCCATGACTTCCTGCCGCTCGCGGATCGGCAGACTCGCCGTGGTGTGGCACAAATCCAAGTCGCCGGAGGCATACGCACCTTCCGTCAAAATCTCAATCGCCGAGCCGCCGACCACGACAAGTTCCACGCCGCGTTCCGCCCAAAGCGCGCTGCACAACGAAGCCATCTTCAAACTTTTGACGGTCGGGTCTTGCTCGGCGGTGATGTCAGCCAACGCGGATTGAATTTTATTTGTATCCATATTTTCACAACCGCACCGGAATGTTCTGCTTCGCCAAAAACTGTTTCACGTCGCCGACGGTGTAGGTGCCGAAATGGAAAATGCTCGCGGCGAGGACGGCGTCGGCTTTGCCGGCGAGCAGCACGTCGGCCATGTGCTCCAGCGTGCCCGCGCCGCCGCTGGCCACCACCGGCACGCCCACGGCTTCGCTCACGCGCCGCGTGATGACGAG
>DMQW01000445.1:703-3409 GCA_003455565.1 Limisphaerales bacterium | reverse complement strand
ATTGCACCGCGTCGGTGTGAAAATTGATTCCGCGCTGGCGGCAAATTGCGCCGAGTTCGGCCACCGGCTGAATCGTGCCGATTTCATTATTCGCCGCCATGATGGAAACGAGCGTTGTGTCCGAGCGAATCGCCTTTTTTAAATCGGCCACCGAAACGCGGCCTTCAGAATTCACCGGCAGGCGCGTGACTTCAAAACCTTCCTTTTTCTCAAGATAGTCGAAGCAATGCAACACTGCGTGATGTTCAATCGCAGACGTGATGAGATGTTTTCCTTTCTGCTTGAGCAACCGCGCAGCGCCGAAGATAGCGAGGTTGTTCGCTTCCGTTCCGCCGCTCGTGAAAACAATTTCGCTCGGTTTCGCGCCCAAAAATTTAGCCGCCCGGTCGCGGGCATCGTCAAGCAGCGCGCGCGCCTTGCGCCCGACATGATGGACGCTCGACGGATTGCCCCAGACTTCGCCTAAAAACGGCAGCATCGCCTCGCGCACCGCCAAGTCGAGCGGAGTCGTGGCGTTGTAATCGAAATAAACCGTTCGCGGCATCGGCTCCAAAGTAGGAGACGACGTGAGGAGTCTCAAAACAAAAACGAGAGAATCGGCAGCAACAAAACGCGCGAAGAAAAAGCGGGGCTAAAGCAGCCGCAGTCCAGACGCTTCGCGATCAAGGCACGTCTCCAAATCGCTCGAAGCGTATGGACGGCGCGCGGTTCCCCGCCGCTTTTTGCCGCTGTCACGGGGAGAAACGAATGGAAACAGGCGTAATAAACAGAGAAGCAAAGCCAGCTTTCCAAAAAGAGATTAAAGAATTAAGATTTGGCAATTGCTCGTGAAAATCACGTCAAACGCAAATCGCATATCAAAAATGGAAACGCGTGTAAAAATTTGCGGCGTCACGAACGTCGCCGATGCGCTGGCCGCCGCCGAAGCCGGCGCGGACATGATCGGGCTGATGTTTTACGAACAAAGCCCGCGTTGCATCACGTTGCAAACGGCCGTGGAAATTTCCCGCGCGCTGCCGCCGTTTGTGCTGCGCGTCGGCGTGTTTGTGAATCCGGCGGAAGAACTCGTGCTGCGTGCCCTTGGCGATTGCAACTTGAGCCTGCTGCAATTTCACGGCGACGAACCGTCGGAATTTTGCATGCAGTTCGGCTTGATGAGCATGAAAGCCCTGCGCGTGCGTGACGCGGAGTCGCTGAAAGCATTGGAGAATTTTCACACCGACGCGTTTCTGCTCGACGCGTATTCCAAGAGCGGACTCGGCGGCACGGGCGAAAAATTCAATTGGGATCTGGCCGTCGAAGCGCAAAAGTTCGGCAAACCAATTTTTCTCGCGGGCGGATTGACGCCGGAGAATGTCGCGGACGCAGTTGCAAAAGTCCGCCCGTTCGCCGTGGACGTTTCCGGCGGCGTCGAGTCTGCGCCCGGAAAAAAAGACCACGCGAAAGTGAAAGCGTTTATTCAAGCCGTTCGCAACGCCGATAAAACATGAAACGCATCGCCGTTTATTGTGGCTCGAACAAAGGTGTGCGCCCGGAATATGCCGAGGCGGCGGAGCAGCTTGGCGCATTGCTCGCGCGTGAAAAAATTGAACTTATTTATGGCGGCGGCTGTGTTGGTTTGATGGGCATCGTGGCGGACGCGGCGTTGAAAAACGGCGGTCATGTCATCGGCGTAATTCCAGAGAAACTGGTCATCAAGGAAGTGGTTCACGAAAAATTGCCGGATCTGCGCATCGTGAAAAGCATGCACGAACGTAAGGCGCTGATGGCGGAATTGGCGGACGGTTTCATCGCGCTGCCCGGCGGTTATGGAACCTACGAGGAAATTTTCGAGGTGTTGGCGTGGAGCCAGCTCGGCTGGCATCAAAAACCCATCGGCCTGCTCGACCCGGCGGGATTTTATCGGTCGCTGCTGAGGTTTCTCGACCACGCGACGAGTGAAGGTTTCATTCGTCCGAAACACCGCGAACTGGTGCTGGTGGAAAACGACGCGGAGAAATTGCTGCCCCGACTGAAAACTTTTAAACCGGCGACGGAAGTAAAATGGGTTTCCTGAACCGCGCGAAATTCCACCCGCCAAATTTTGTGTTGGGAATCGCAAATTTCGGGCTATACCAAAGCAGAACTGTGGTAGCATCCGACCAGATTTTACATGAAGATTTCAGTTCCAAGCGAAACGCATCCGGGCGAAAACCGCGCGCCTCTCACGCCGGACAGCGCCGCCAAACTCGTCAAACTCGGCGCGCAGGTGGAAGTTCAGGCCGGCCTCGGGCTCGGTGCCGGATTTTCCGATGACGCCTACACCAAGGCCGGCGCGACGATTTCCACTGACCGCAAGGCGCTCATCAGTTCCGGCGACATTGTGTTGCGGCTGCGCAAACCGCCGGTGGAAGAAATTTCCTGGCTCAAACCAGGTTCCATCCACGCGAGCCTGCTGGATCCGTTCAACGAAAAGGAACTCGTCCAAAAATTTGCCGAACGCGGCGTGAGCGCCATCAGCATGGAATTCATCCCGCGCACGACCCGCGCGCAGAAAATGGACGTGCTGTCGTCGCAGGCGAACCTCGGCGGCTACGAGTCCGTCATCCTCGCCGCGCGTTATTCCAACAAAATTTTTCCGATGATGACCACGGCGGCGGGAACGATCCTGCCGTCCAAAGTTTTCATCATCGGCGTCGGCGTCGCCGGTTTGCAGGCGATTGCCAC
>DMQW01000445.1:0-524 GCA_003455565.1 Limisphaerales bacterium | reverse complement strand
CAGCGCGACGCGATGAAAAAAACCTGCGGCGATTCCGACGTGGTGATTTCCGCCGCGCAGGTGTTCGGCCGCAAGGCGCCGATTCTTGTGACCGCCGAAATGCTCAACGCCATGAAGCCCGGCAGCGTGGTCGTTGACCTCGCCGTGGAAACCGGTGGGAACGTCGAAGGCGTCGCCTACGACCAGGTGATTGACCGCAACGGCGTGAAGATTGTCGGCATCGCAAATCTGCCGGGGCGCGTGCCGCTGCACGCCAGCCAGGTTTATGCGGCGAACCTGGAGGCGCTCGTTGAAGAATTCTGGGACAAGACGAACAAAACTTTCGTCCTCAAACTCGACGACGAAATCATCAAGGGCTGCCTCGTCACGCATGGCGGCAAGATCGTGAATGAGAAGCTGCTTGGCAAATGACTAATTTCTAAATCCTAATGACGAAAGAATTCCAAATGACAAATGACGAAAAGGCAAGGAGCGCGACGAAAACGAATTTGTCATTCGTGCTTCGTCATTTTTTAGTCATTAGG
>DMQW01000247.1 GCA_003455565.1 Limisphaerales bacterium | reverse complement strand
TTAAAACGCCGGGCTATTTTCATTCCGGCTCTCCGAGACGCGGCTCAACCAAATAAAAAAACCACGCCCATTTTCCAGCGCGCCTACGCCGCTTCAAACTCCGCCAACTCCTTGTTGGCCGCTTCCCATTCCGTCGTCGCCGCCGGCAAACGGTCGCTCACTTCCAGCAACTCGCGGTTGATCTGCGTCGCCTTGCCGCCGAGCGCGTAAGTTTCCGGCTTCTCCAGCTCCACCGCCAGTTCGCCCTCGCGCACTTCGAGTTCGGCAATTTCTTTTTCCAGCGTGGCGATGCGTTTTTGGATTTCCTGTTTCTTTCGCGAATTCGCCTGGCGCTGCTCGGCCTCCATGCGCTTCTGCTCCTTGCGTGATTCGGTAGGGCTAACCTGCCGGTCAGCCTGGATGCGTGGCAGCGCATCCCTACCACTGGAGGTCAACGCCGCCCTCGCCGATTGCGCCGTTTTATCAAGGTAATACTGGTAGCCACCGCCGAAATGCCGGAGCTGGCCCGCCTCCACGCGCACGACGTGCGTGGACAACGCGCGGATGAAATGCACATCGTGGCTGATGAAAACCAGCGTTCCTTCGTATTGCTTCAACGCCACAATAAGCGCGTCCACACTGGCCAGATCCAGGTGCGTTGTCGGCTCGTCCATCAGCAAAAGATTCGGCGGATCGAGCAGAAGTTTCACCAGCGCGAGCCGGCTTTTTTCGCCGCCGCTCAACACTTTCACTGGTTTGTAAATGTCGTCGCCGCGAAACAGAAAACTGCCCAGCACCGTGCGGATGGCCTGCTCCGTGATGCGTTGCGGCGTGTCCAGCGCCTCCTGAAAAACCGTGTGCGCCGGATTCAACATCGCCGCGCGATGCTGCGCGAAGTAGCCGTATTTCGCGTTGTGGCCGAGCTTGTGAACACCGGCTTGCGGCTTGAGCACTTCCGCGAGCAGTTTCAACAACGTGGATTTCCCCGCGCCGTTCGGCCCGACGAGCACGATTCGTTGATCGCGTTCCACCTCAAAATCAATGCCGGCGTAAATCAGTTTTTCGCCGTAACCGAATTTAATTTTCTCCAGCGTGATGACGCGCTGGCCGCTGCGCTGCGGTTGCGGAAAACGAAAACCCATCGCCGCGTCCGGGCCATCTGGCGTCTCGACCATTTCCTCCTTGAGCCGCTCGATCTGCTTCATCTTGCTCTGCGCCTGCGCGGCCTTGGTGTTCTTCGCGCGGAAGCGGTCCACGAAAAGCTGCATCCGGTCAATCTCGCGCTGCTGCGATTTCGCCGTGGCAATCATCGTCGCCTCGGCCGCCGCGCGCTGTTCAACGTAATCGTCGTAATTGCCCGTGTAACGCATGATCCGCGAGGCGCGCAACTCCGCGATGTGCGTGCAAAGATTGTTGAGAAATTCGCGATCATGCGAAATGAGCAGGATCGCGCCGGGATAATACTTCAGATAATCCTGAAACCAGATGAGCGTTTCGAGATCGAGATGGTTCGTCGGCTCGTCGAGCAGGAGCAGGTCGGGTTCTTCCGCGAGCAGCCGCGCGAGGTGCGCCCGCATGATCCAGCCGCCGGACATTTCCCGCGCCGGACGATCATAATCCGACTGCTTGAAACCGAGGTTCGCCAGAATCTGTTTCGCTTTGGCGACGAACTGGCCGTCGTGTTCGTGTTCGTGCGGCACGGCGATTTCCAAAACCGTTTCGTTGCCTGCCGGTTCGCTTTCCTGCGGCAAATAGCCGGTGCGCGTGCCGCGAATGAACGTCACGCTGCCCGCGTCCGGCTCCTCCTGGCCGAGGATGATTTTGAACAGCGTGGATTTGCCCGCGCCGTTCGGCCCGACGATGGCGATGCGGTCGCCCGCCATGACGTTCAACGAAACGTCGTCAAACAGTTCGCGCCCGCCAAATGATTTAGAAAGTCCGGCAACAGTAAGCATGGATATTTTTTGCAACCAGTGAAACTACCAGCCTCGAAACGAAGTCATTGCTTTTCCGTTCGGCGCTCTTTGGCCGACGGCAAGGTTGACAACTTGATGCGCTGATAAGCGCCACGTTTTTGATCTTCCGGGTGCGGTTCGATGGCCAGCACGGTGATGTCCCGTTTGTCCGGTCCATAGGCCCAGAATATCCGCCCGGCTGACGGCGTGTTGTTTTCGAGATAAGACTGGAAAATCTTAAACCCGTATTTGCGGGTCAGGTCGTCAATTTCATGCGATGCCAGGCGGTTATGTCGGGGATTTTCGGCAAGATAGCCGAAAGCTTTGACCAGCTTTTTGAAAAACTTTTCTTCATCCCCGTCCAGTTTTCCTTGCTGCCTGCGGCTGGCAAGGTCGTTCCAGAACGCTGCCATTTCCGGCAACCCCATGCGGATGTTAAAGGCCATTTGAACCTTTCATGCCTCGATGAATGCAGACAGGTCAATCGGAGCCGAAACCAGCCCTTTTTTCAAATTGGCCACGGACTTGTCCAGCATCTTCAGGGAGCGGGCGGAAATGGCCTGGGGTGACACCAGCACGCGCGGTTCCAACAAGAAACAGCCATTCGACAGCGCCTTGACATGAAAATACTTCGTCTTGGCACTGCGCAAACTGATGCGCTTCTTTGCGTCGGCAGCCACGTCGTAATCCTCCACGACCGTGAGGCCTTGCTTCTGCTTGGGACGTTCCAGTGTCAATGTCGGCATGATTTTATTGTGGTGGGAATTCCCACCTTTGTCAAATCGTCACTTCGGCTTCAACTGCGGGAATAAAATCACGTCGCGATTTATTCGGGCAACTTTACTCGCACAAACCGCGGCCAGTAAAGTCGCGCGTCGTTCACCACCTGTGCGAAATCGAACGAATTCGCCGCGTAGGTCACAATCAATTCGTCGGGTGCCGGCGCGAGCATCGGATGCGCCTTGGCCGCGTAGCAAAAAATCCGCTTGTCCCACTTCGCCTCCGGACAGCGATAAACCACCGTCGCTTCACTCCACGGTCCCCAGGGTTGAGGAGCTGTGCGCGCGATGATTTTTTCCGACAATCCGTTTTCCGTGCAGATCAGGACGTATCGTCGCAATGCTGGCAGCCACGACACTGAATACTCGCTCGCCATTCCGCTACAAAGGTCCGCCATGTCAGCCGCATTCGTGGTCCAATCATCGTGCACACGAAATTGCCATGATGCAAAATCCCCCAAGCCCGTTTCCGGCGCGCGCGCCAAAATCATCGTTTTGCCTGCGCCCTTTCGCTCGCACGTGCCGAAGATGTAAACGAAACCGTTTGTCGCCAGCACGGCGGAACCAAAGGAACGATTTTCACCGGTGCTGAATTGCGCGAAAGGAATCTTCTTCTGCGCGATGTTCCATTGCGGCGGCGGCGCGAGCGGATTGGAAACTTCACCGAGCCAGGTGTTAATTTGGCGGAAGCCGAATACCGATTTGTCGTCCGTGCGCTCGATTTGCGCGAGGAACAAAAACAATTTCCCGTGCGCCGTCACGCCGTCGAACAGCCAGAACCAGCCTTTGCCATCGGCAGGTGTGATAAGCGCCGCCGGTTTTCCGTCGGAAGACTTGCCGTAGAAAAATTCCACGCGAGCATTGGTGGGATGAGTGCCACGCTGCCACGCGGCGGAGTTGTTGATCATCGTGGCGTGGGTGCGCCGGCCATCGCGCACTTTGCCGACGAATGTGTCGCTGAAAAGCCAGAGCGTGAGACCGTTGGTCAGGGTCACCGCGAAGTCACCGTCGGCACCGATCCAGCCGTTCGTCTGTTGGAAAAGACTGTCGTATTCCGGCACGGTTTCAGATCTCCAATCAGCGCCGTGCAGTTGCCCAACAAGCAACATCGCGACAAAGAGAAGCCCTTTCCAACGGAGCATAAAAAAGATTTGCATTGAAAAACCAAGATATAGTTCTATTTCGGCTTCAACTGCGGGAACAGGATCACGTCGCGGATGCTTTCCTGGCCGAGGAGCATCGGGCGGTCAATGCCGAGCCGTTTGACCAGCCGCGATTTGTCCACCGCGCGAATTTGATCCAATGCAATCTCGCCGGTCTTGCCTTGGAAAGAAATTTCCACCCGCGTCGGCCAGCCGCGCCGGGTTGTCGTCATCGGAGCAATAATGACCGTGGAAACGGCCCGGTTTAATTCATCAGGCGAAACCACCACACACGGACGCGTCTTGGCGGTTTCTGCGCCGGTGGTCGGGTCAAGTCGGACGAGAAAAATATTGAACCGTTCAGTCACCATTGCCATTCCTTCGCGTCAAACTCGTTGGTCAGTTGTCGTGTGGCGGCCAGGTCATCCGAAGCCGGACGCGGGCGGCGGAAAGATTTTGTCCAATCCACGCGGGCTTTCTGACGCGGACGCAGCAGCAGGCCGTTGGCGGACGGTTGCAATTCCAAGCCGTAAGGCCAGCGGTTCAAAACCAGTTCAATGGCGGTCGTCTTCATGGAGACATCTTTCACCAATCAGGCCGTTTCGTCAATTTCACTTTGGCTTCAACTGCGGAAACAAAATCACGTCACGAATACTTTCTTGTCCCAGCAACATCATGCAAAGCCGGTCAATGCCAATTCCAATTCCGCCAGCCGGAGGCATTCCATGTTCGAGGGCAATCAAAAAGTCTTCATCAAGTTTTTGCTGCTCGCCGCCGGCCTGATGTTCCAGCGTGGCGCGCTGCGCGATGGGATCGTTCTGCTCGGTGTAGCCGGGCGAAATCTCCTGGCCGTTGATGCAGCACTCGAAGACCTCGACGGTCGTCGGGTCGTCGGGGGAAAGTTTGGCGAGCGGCACGAGTTCCTTGGGCAGATGCGTGACGAGCATGGGCTGGATGAGCGTCGGCTCGATCAATTTTTCAAACACCGCGCCTCCGATGAATGACATATTTTGTGACTTTCTTGCCTGCATTTTTTTTGGCCGGTTTCTTTAAGGTTTGTCTGCCATTGGCCAGCGGAGTCTCGGCCAATTGGAAAAATTTTGGTTCGCTCGTCCATTCCATCCATTGCTCAAGTAAATCATGCAATTCGCCGTGATAAGGTTCTTGGACAAACAAACCAAAATCTTTGATGGCTTGGTGCGGAGCGGAAACTTTCGGCAACTGCTTCTGCGAATGGTTCGGCGCAAAGAGCGGGAGAATGGCAGAAGCCTCTAAATCTTCATCTGTGAACGAAGCTCGGTTGACAAAATCGCCCATCAGTTCAAGCCCTTTGCCGAAACGCCGGAGCGTGGTGGCGATGGCCTCCCGGCTGTTGTCCACACCAATCCAACGGCGGCCAAGATGCGAAGCTGCGTTGAGCGTTGTTCCTGAACCTGAAAAACAATCCAGCACGAGATCGCCTTTATTTGACGAAGCTTCGATGATTCGTGTCAGCAGGTTGGAATTTTTTTCTGTCGGATAGCCGGAGATGGCGATGTTCTGATTGTGCGCGTCACGAAAATCCAGCCAGAGGTCTTGCACAGCCATGCCAATGCTTTCATCCAGATATATTTTTCGCCGCGGATTGCCGGTGGGCGACCAATAAATTTCCCCGCGCGCATCCATTTCATCGAGAGTCCTCGGCGCATATTGCCAGTGCTTTCCGGGCGGCGGATTCATTCCACGCCACGGCTGGCCGGTCGCGCCGTTGCGCACGCCGGGCGCATGGACAGGAACTTTTTTGTAACGCCGCCCTGTGCCAGCCTCGACATACTGATATTCCTTGTCCGCTGTTTCTTCCGTCCAGGAGACCACCGGACGATGCCAAACATAGTTTTCACCCTTCGTGTAAAACAGAATGTAGTCCGTCACGTTGCCGTAAGTTTTACGCGTGTAATTCTTCGGGTTGCATTTCTTGCGGGTGATCCAACTGCGGAAGTTGGCGCGGCCAAACACTTCGTCCATGACCGCTTTGGCGAGAAACGCCATGTTGTCGTCCAAGTGAACGTAGATTGAGCCATCGTCAGCCAGCAGTTCGCGGAGGAGAATCAAGCGCTCGCGGAGAAATTCCAAATAGTGCGCGCCTTCCAGCAAATCCTTGTAAGCATCAGTTTGGTTACGAGATTGAAAAACACTTTTGGTGGCGTAAGGCGGGTCAATATAGACCAGCCGGACTTTGCCGCAAATCGTCGGGTCTTTCGCCAGCGCAGCCAGAATCGGCAAATTATCTCCAAAATAAAGGCGGTTTGATTCTTGGTTGTGCTG
>DMQW01000111.1:1138-9919 GCA_003455565.1 Limisphaerales bacterium | reverse complement strand
GCAGGTTGAGGAAATTATCCGCAGTGGAACCTTTACGCCGACCATCAAACCGCCGGCGGATGTCGGGCCGATGATTGGCGCACCGGCGGGAACGCCGCTGCCGGAAGCCCCGGCGAAACCGACGCCGCCAAAACTGCCCGGACTGGGAACGCCCGCACCGGCGCCGGCCGGCTGAAGTTAAAAATCAGGAGGATTTTTCGAGGCTTTTGAGGTCTTCGGCCAGAAATTGAGCCACGTCCTTGAACCGTGCCAGGTTTTCCGGACTCATGGCCATCAACGTCTGGTGTGCCTCCAGACTTGTCCGCGTAATCTGCTCGTGCGACGGATTGACGGATTCCGGCGTGCAGGTTTTCACATCATCAGGCAGTTGGAGTGTGCCGGTGGTCATCTTGAAAAGGTGGACGGCGCCGAGATTGTCGAGGAGTTCGGTGACCCGCGCGCTGGCATTGAGCAGCTCGATGCCGCAACCGTCGGACGAGCCGTTCGGATTGCGCTTCAGGCCAAATCCCGCAAGGACGCCGAGAAAGGTGCTGTCCATCAATACACACTCGGTCAGATCAAGGGTGAAGCGTTCAAATCCTTTCTGCGCCAGTTCATCCAGGAGCGTTTTGAAATCCGGGCTGGACGCGAAATTCGCGCGTCCGGCGATTTTTACGCAAACAAACTTTTTACCGACGAACACTGATAGTTTGGCCGATGACATTTTATTGTTTATCTGATTTTCAAGCCGCGACCGTCGTCGGCGTCACGATTTGCACCAGCGCCTGCTGCAACACCAGCACCTCGTCCAGCCCGCTGGACACGAGCCGCTGGTTGCACCGCAGCAGCACGTCCATCGCCCGGACGAGTTCGGCCGAGGAGTATTTTTTGACCTGCGGCAGCGCTTTGTAAAGCACATAAGGATTCAACGCCAGCGGATTGAACCGCCGGTCGCCCGGTAATTTATCGGCCGGAACGCGCTCCAGTTGAGCCTTGAACTGGTTGTAATCTCGCGTATCCTTCAGCCAGCCCTCGCGCAACATTTCCTTGAGCAACAACATCGCGCGCACCTTGCCGATGAGTCCGTAAAGCAGGCCAATCTCCGACTTGTCCTTGTCGAACTTCGTCTCCCACAACTCCTCATCCAGCCGCTTGAGCAGGGCGGGCAGATTCCGGTCGCCCAGCGCATCGCCGAGCGCAAACGCGCGCGCCGTTTTATTGCGGGAACAGATCGTCGCCACGTCGGCCAGTTCAATTTTTTTCCGGTCGCCGGCGAACAGGCAGATTTTTTCAATTTCACTTTCCAGTTGCCGCGCGTTCGGGCCGACGCGGCTGATGATTTCGGCCAGCGCTTCCTCGGAAATTTCCTTTTTGCGTTCGCGGATCGCCGTTCGCGCCGCAACTTCCGCGCGTTCAACCCAGTCCTTGTCGTCCGCCGACCACGCCGCGAAAATCTCCACTGTGCCGAGTTTGTCGAGCGTTTTGAAAAAAGTTTTGCGCTTGTCCACCTTGCCCGCGCTAATGAGCAGCCGGACGTTTTGCCATGCGAATTTTTTCAGTTCATCCGCCAGTTCCGCCAGCGTCTCCGTCACCGCCGCTGCGGAAGCCGCGCGTTCCTCGCCGAGAAAATTGCAGTCGCGCAGCCAGATGACTTTGCCGGAGCCGAAGAAAGGAAGGGTTTGCAATGATTCGCGAAGTTTTCCAAGCGCTTTCAAGGCATCACCACTGTTGGCGGCGGTGGCCTCGATGATTTCGTGATCCATGCCGCCCAGTTCGGCGGACCACTTTTCGTAAAGTTGCCGGGCGCGTTGCTTGACGGCGAAATCGTCATCGCCACAGACAAGCGCGAGCGGATTGGACTGCGCAGCGGCCATTTTAGTCAGCTTCAGCCTCGCCGCCCGTGTCGCTGGATTCATTCATCCGCTCCAGGACTTCGCTCATGTCCTCGACCTGTTCAAACAATGCGGCGGAAACGAAGATGGGTTTTTTCTGCGCGGCGGCCAGCGCGAGACAGTCGCTCGGCCGCGCGTCAAGTTCCACAATTTTGCGGGCGACCTCGTTTTGCTGCTGCAAGATGATCCGCGCGAAGTAGGTGGAATTTTTCAGGTCGGTGATGATGACGCGCTCGACGCTGATGCCGAAACCCTGAAAAACCCGGTTGATCAAGTCGTGCGTCAGCGGGCGTTCCTTGGGCGTTGCGCGCAGAAACATCCCGATGACCGCGCCCATCTGCGGCTCGACGTTGATGACAAAAACTTTCTTGTCCGTGCCGACGAACAGCGCGCAGCCGCTGTTGGCCGGCATGATCCCCCGGATGTCCACTTTCACCACGTCGCTTTTCATGACGGAAACTTACGCTTTGGCGCGAGAAAAACAAGTCTGCGTTCAGCCCTGCTCCGGGTTGTAATTCAACCATGGGCCGAGCCAGCGTTCCATTTCGGACAAAGATTTGCCTTTGCGCTTGGCGAGATCTTCAATTTGATCCTTACCCAGTTTGCCGACGGCGAAATATTTCGATTCCGGATGCGCGAAATAAAGTCCGCTCACGCTGCTGCCGGGCCACATGGCGAAACTCTCGGTGAGCTTGATGCCGGTGTTTTTCTCGGCGTCCAGCAAGTTCCACAGAGTCGCCTTCTCGGTGTGGTCGGGGCACGCCGGATAACCAGCCGCCGGACGGATGCCGCGATACTTCTCTTCGATGAGGTCTGTGGTCGAGAGCTTTTCCGCTTTACCGAAACCCCATTCTTCACGAACGCGCTTGTGCAAAAATTCTGCGAACGCTTCGGCGAGCCGGTCGGCCAAGGCTTCGGCCATGATGGCGTTGTAATCGTCATGGTCAGCTTTTAACTTCTCGACAATTTCTTTCAAGCCGATGCCCGAAGTCACCGCAAAAGCTCCTATGTGCTCATTCGATATTGGATGTTGGGTGTTGGATGTTGGGTGTTTCGGAGCAATAAAATCCGACAGGCACCAGTTCGGCGTGCCGTCGCCTTTTTCGATTTGCTGGCGTAGGAAATGGAATGTCGTCCGCAGATGCTTGCGCGAGCCGTTGGTGTAAACTTCCACATCGTCGCCGACGGAGTTGGCGGGGAACAATCCATACACCGCGCGGAGTTGGAGTGATTTCTTCGCCACGAATTCGCCGAGCAGCTTCTGCGCATCGGCAAAAAGTTTCCGGGCTTCCTCGCCGTGCTTTTCGTGCTGAAAAATTTTCGGATAAACGCCGCGCAACTCCCAGGTGTGGAAGAACGGCGTCCAGTCAATGAGCGGCACGACTTCCTTCAGCGAAACGTCAAACGTCTGGGGAGCGCACGCCTCTGGCGTGCCGTGTTGGGCGTCGCGCCCAACACTTTGTGTATCTATTGTTTCTTCACCTGAAAAGTTTGTGTGACGAGAATCCGGCGCGACGCCGGATTCCGCACGCGGGACGCGTGCGCTCCCATCCGAAGAGAGAACGCGCACACCGGTAAAACTCGGCTGCGGCAAATCGTCATGCTTCAGCTTCGGCGCGTTGGCGCGGGCTTGCTCCAGCGAGACCAGTTTCACCTTCGACTCGGCATGCGTGGCGCGGGCTTTTTCGTAATCCTCGCGGAGTTTTTTCACGAACGGCGCTTTGCCATCCTTGCTCAACAGGCTGCTCGTCACCGGCACGGCGCGTGAGGCGTCGAGGACGTGGACGACGGGCTCGCTGTAATGCGGCGCAATCTTCACGGCCGTATGCGCTTTGCTCGTGGTCGCGCCGCCGATGAGCAGCGGAACTTTGAAGCCGAGGCGTTCCATCTCGCGCGCGACGTGTGTCATCTCGTCGAGCGATGGCGTGATGAGTCCGCTCAAGCCGATGATGTCGGCGTTTTCCAACTTCGCGCGTTCCAGAATCTTTTCGCAGGACACCATCACGCCGAGGTCAATCACCTCGTAGTTGTTGCAGGCCAGCACGACGCCGACGATGTTCTTGCCGATGTCATGCACGTCGCCCTTCACGGTTGCGAGAACGATCTTGCCCTGCGCCTTCACGACTTCGCCGCGCGCCACCATCGCCGCTTTCTCGGCTTCCATGAATGGCGTGAGCCAGGCGACGGCCTTTTTCATCACGCGCGCGGATTTCACAACCTGCGGCAAAAACATTTTGCCCGCGCCGAACAAATCGCCGACGACGCTCATCCCCGCCATCAACGGCCCTTCGATGACGGTGAGCGGCTTGCCGTATTTCAACCGCGCTTCCTCGATGTCGGTATCAATGAAGGCGTCAATGCCTTTGACGAGCGAGTGTGAGAGCCGTTCCTCGACCGTGCCTTTGCGCCATTCTTCCTCGACTTTTTTGTCGGTCGCGGTTGTGCCGGCGCTGGCAGCTTTGAGTTTTTCGCCGTAAGTCACCAGCCGCTCGGTCGCGTCGGGGCGGCGATTGAGCAACACGTCTTCAACAAGTTCCTTCAACTCCGGCTTGATCTCCTCATAAACTTCCAGCATCCCGGCGTTGACGATGCCCATGTCCATGCCGGCGCGGGTCGCGTGGTAAAGAAACGCACTGTGCATGGCCTCACGCACGAGATTGTTGCCGCGAAAGCTGAATGAAACATTCGACACACCGCCGCTGACTTTCGCGTGCGGCAAATTGTTTTTGATCCAACGCGTCGCCTCGATGAAATCCACGGCGTAGTTGTTGTGCTCCTCGATGCCCGTGCCGACGGTGAGAATGTTGGGATCGAAAATTATGTCCTCCGGCGGGAAGCCGATTTCGTCCACAAGAATGCGATACGCGCGTTCGCAAATGCGAATCTTGTCCGCGAGCGTCGCGGCCTGACCTTGTTCGTCGAACGCCATCACGACGACCGCCGCGCCGTATTTGAGAACCTTGCGCGCGTGTTCCCTGAACTTGGCTTCGCCTTCCTTCATCGAAATGGAATTCACGATGCCTTTGCCTTGAACGCATTTCAGGCCGGCTTCGATGACTTCCCACTTGGACGAGTCCACCATGAACGGAACTTTGGCGACTTCCGGTTCGCTGCCGAGCAGCAGGAGAAAGCGCGTCATCGCGGCGACGCCGTCAATCATCCCTTCGTCCATGCAGATGTCTATGATGTTCGCGCCGTTCTCGACCTGCTGGCGCGCGACGCTCACGGCTTCCTCGTATTTGCCTTCCTTGACGAGCTTGGCGAATTTCGGCGAACCGGCGACGTTCGTGCGCTCGCCGATCATGATGAACGCGCCGATCTGCTGCGTGAACGGCTGCGAGCCGGAGAGGCGGAGGGGGAGCGCACGCGTCTCGCGTGCTGAATCCGGCGTCGCGCCGGATTCTCGTTCAACTGACTTTTCTTCCTGGGAAGAGTTTGTGGGACGAGGTTGTCGGCGTGACGCCGACAACGGCACGCCGGAGGCGTGCGCTCCCCGGATTTCGCGGGGATGCCGTCCGTCCAGCGCTTTCGCAATCGCCGCGATGTGTTCAGGCGTGTTGCCGCAGCAGCCGCCGGCGATGTTGAGCAAGCCGCTCTGCGCGAACTCGCCGAGGAAACGGCCCATGTCCTCCGGCTGCAAATCAAAGCCCGTTGGCGAAAGCGGATTTGGCAGACCAGCATTGGGATAACAGGAAATCGCCGTGTTCGATTTTTCCGAAAGCTCCGCGAGGAACGGCCGCATCAAATCCGGGCCGAGCGAGCAGTTCAAACCGACGGCGATCGGTTTGACGTGCTTCACCGCGTTCCAGAACGCTTCGACCGTCTGCGCGGAAATCATCGTCTCGCCGCCGCGACCGACGGCGGCGGAAATCATCACGGGTAATTGCTTGCCGTCTTTTTCAAAAACTTCCTGAATCGCCACGAGCGCAGCCTTGGCGTTGAGCGAATCGAAAATCGTTTCGACGAGCAAAATGTCCGAGCCGCCTGCGATGAGCGCGCGGACTTGATTTGTGTAAGCCGCCTTAACCTGATCGAACGTGCAGACGCGAAAGCCCGCATCGTCCGCGTCCGGCGAGTTCGACAGCGAAACCGTAAGCGGCCCGATGGCGCCCGCGACGAAACGTGGACGGCCGGTTTTGTTCGCGATGCGGTCGGCCCATTCGCGGCATTGCTTCGCGGATTGCTCGTTGATTTCCCACGCGAGGTCGTTGAGGAATTTGTTCTCGATGACGCCTTGATAAAACGCCGGGTCTTTGCGCCCGCCGTGTTCGCGCGGATCGTCCACGAAAAATTCGCTCTGGCCGATGCTCGTCGCGGAAAACGTGTTCGTCTCGATGATGTCCGCGCCGGCTTCGAGGAAGCGCCGATGAATGTCGCAAATCGTGCCGGGCTGGGTGAGCGAGTAAAGATCGCCGTTGTTCTTGAGATCCTTCTTGGAATCTTTAAACCGCTCGCCGCGAATCTCCGCCTCTCCCAGCCCGTAACTGCGGATGGTCGTCCCCATCGCACCGTCAAGGATGACGATGCGTTCGCGGAGGGCGCGTTGAAGAAGTTCAAAATTTGGCATAGCGTGACAACAAAATAACTGTGGACACCTTAACGAAAAGCCCGCGCTGATGCAAATAATAAATCAACGTATCTGGATACGATGATATAATGCATCAAGTCAGGATGGGAATTGGGCTTTTCCGCGAAGCCGCCAGCTTGCGCCATCACGCCGCTGTCAAGTCCTGGTTTGAAGCCCAAAACCCGGTGGCGAACCCGGCTAAAACCGCCGGGGAAGTTCCTTTTTCCGTCATGGAAGCAGTTAAGTCCGTTGTTAAAGTTCCCAAGTCCGCTTCTGACTTGGGTAAGTTCGCCTCCTACTTAATTAAGTCAGGCAACAAAGTTCCCAAGTCGGTCATGGACTTGGTTAAGTCGGTCAAGGAAGTTTTTAAGTCATGCTCCGACTTAGTTAAGTCAGAGAACAAAGTTCCTAAGCCAGCCGTCAAAGTCCCCTTTTTAGTCTCGGAAGTTGCCTTTTCCGGGATTGCTCAATAGGTATTGATTTTGCTTGGAAGCTCTGTTAAGAGTTGGGTAAGAAGTGCCAACATTGCGGCAGCGAAGCGGTGGTAAAAAATGGCTGCAGCCGGCACGGGCGGCAACGCTGGTTGTGTCGGGAGTGCCGCAAGACCAGTGGGGAGCGTGACCATCGCCGGGTGGAGCCGGCGAAGCGGGCGAGCGCACTGGCGCACTACCTTGAGGGGGTGAGCATATGACCGGACGGAAGATGACCGTGCCCTTCACCCGCAGCCGGGCTTACCGCAAGAACGACAACGCCCACTGTGAACAGAAAAACTGGACGCAGGTGCGCCAACACTTCGGGCACGAACGGTTCGAGCAGCCTGAACTGGTGGCGCTGATGAACGACCTCTACGCCCAGGAGTGGCGCCAGTTCACCCATCACTTCAAGCCGACCTTCAAACTCCTGAAGCGGGACAAACGCGGGAGCAAAACGGTCAGAATTTACGGGCCGACGCCGCAGACACCGTATCAACGGTTGCTGAAAGCCCCAACATTGATGAAGCCACCAAGACCAGGCTGCGGAAGGAACATGTGCGGTTGGATCCGTTCGAGTTGAAGAAAAACATTGAACGAAAACTCAAGAACTTCTTCACTGTCCTCGGTAACATGGATCGTGAGTCAACCAAGACCTGACGGTCCCACCCCCGGTAACATTTAGCCGTGAGTCAACTCGGCTCGTTCAAACCAGCAGTTGCACCACACGAAAAATCCCAGCGTCTGTGCCGACGGGTAAGTTTTCATGGCTCGCAGCTTAACCATCATGCCCGGCCTCTGCCATTGCTTGCTCAGCTATCCCAAACTTTTTACCCAGTTTCCGGAGGGGTCCTTATGAAAGGCGATTATTTCAACGGCGGATTGACGACGACTGAATTCTCATCCCCATCCACCGTCACGGTCGTGCCGTCGGCGAAGGTGGAGCGTTCCTTTTTGCGGGCGGCGTCCAGAAATTCGTGGTTGGTCATTTCAACAAGCGCAATTCGTTTGTGCAGCGCGGCCATCTGCTTGATGAGCGCGAGTGATTTTTCGCCGGCATTAGTGACGGGCAGTTCGGGCACGCCGCCGCACAACATTCCGAGCAAAAGATTTTTTTGACCGCCGTTCCGCGCTTCGCCATACGAGATAAGAATGGCGTCGTGATAAACCAGATTGTAAAGCGGCACGGGAATGCACTTGCCCAAATCCAATGCCAATCGTGGAATCGAAAATGACCCGCGATGATCTGGGTGGAGTCGGGGACGGATGCACGCGGTCAGTGTGCCAGCAGTTGCGCGCGATATTCGGTCGGCGACTGGCCGAGGATTTTTTTGAATACGCGGTTGAAATGCGTGAGCGACTGGAAGCCGACTTCAAAGGCGATTTCACTCACGCGCAAATTCGGGTTGAGCAGAAGATTTTTGGATTTTTCAATCCGCACGCGCGCGACGTAATCGGTGAAATTGATGCCGACAATTTTTTTGAACGTCTTGCAGAAGTAATAACTGCTCATGTTCGCGGCCTTGGCGACCTGGCCGAGGGAAAGTTCCTCGGTCTGATGTTCGTGGATGTAGGCGCGCGCCTTGGCGATGACCGGCGGCTCCGCGTTTTCGCGCTGGATGAAAACCTGGTTGCTCAACATGGCCAGATGCTGTGCAAAGATGCTCAAGAGTTTGATGGCCGAATCATGTTCCTTGGGCGTGACGACTTTGCCTGAAAAGAATGCCTGCTTAATGGCGGCACGGTCGGTTTTGATCCCCCATTTTTTCGTCTGCCGGGCAACTTTTTCAAACTGCGCGTCGGTCGGTTTTTTGCGGAACACCTGTCCGATTTGGAGAAAGCCAATCAAGCGGTCGCTCATGCGCACCGGCAC